>DAITMD010000195.1:0-152 GCA_036835345.1 Sandarakinorhabdus sp.
CCGGCCTCACCGGCGAAGCGCAGGTGCTCAGCATCGTGAAGGACGGCAAGCAGGTGCAGGGCGCCGGTGCTGGCGAAACCGTGGTGGTGATCACCAACCAGACGCCCTTTTATGCCGAAAGTGGCGGCCAGGCCGGCGATGGCGGCAGCATC
>DAITMD010000195.1:162-4233 GCA_036835345.1 Sandarakinorhabdus sp.
TCCGCTGGGGCGATGGCCAGACCGGGGGCCACCGCGCGCGCGTGACCGATACGCGCAAGGCGCTGGGCAAGCTGCACCTGCATGACGTCACGCTCACCGCCCCGCTCGGCGTGGGTGAGGTCGTGCGTCTGGATGTGGACGCGCCGCAGCGCGGCAGCCACCGCCGCGCCCACAGCGCCACCCACCTGCTGCACGCGGCGCTGCGCCGCCGGCTTGGCACCCACATCACCCAGAAGGGCAGCTATGTCGGGCAGGATTATCTGCGCTTCGATTTCTCCCATCCCAAGGCGGTGAGCGCGCAGGATCTGGCCGCGATCGAAGCCGATGTGAACGCGCAGGTGCTGGGCAACCGGCCGGTGTCCACCACGCTGATGACACCCGATGATGCCATTGCCGCCGGCGCCATGGCGCTGTTCGGCGAGAAATATGGCGAGGAAGTGCGCGTGCTGTCGATGGGAAGTCTTGGGGGCGCAGACGATGGCGGCGACACCTACAGCGTGGAGCTGTGCGGCGGCACGCACGTGGGCGCGTTGGGCGACATCGGCCTGCTCAAGATCACCTCCGAAAGCGCCGTGGCCTCGGGCGTGCGCCGTATCGAAGGCAAGACCGGCGTGGCGGCGCGCGAATGGCTGAACGAGCGCGAGGCGCTGCTGCTGGAGGCCGCCGGTGCGATCAAGACACGCCCGGAAGATGTGCCAGCGCGTGTTGCGGCGCTGATGGAAGATCGCAAGCGGCTGGAACGCGAACTGGCCGAGGCGAAAAAGGCGCTGGCGCTGGCCGGCCCCGCCACGGCGGCTGCCGGCCCGGAACAGGTGAACGGTATCGCCTTTGATGGCCGCGTGCTGGACGGGCTTGATCCCAAATCGCTGCGCGGCCTGATCGATGACGCCAAGCAGGCGCTGGGCAGCGGCATCGCGGTGATGGTGGCGGTCAACGATGGCCGTGCCAGCGTGGCGGTGGGCGTCACCGATGATCTGCTGCCCGCGCGGTCGGCCGTTGATCTGGTACGCGTGGCGGCGGCGGCGCTGGGCGGGCAGGGCGGCGGCGGCCGGCCCGACATGGCGCAGGCCGGCGGCCCCGATGGCAGCAAGGCGGCCGATGCGATCGCCGCGGTAAAGGCGGCGCTGGCGGCCTAATTCGCGGCCGGCGGCCGGCGCAGGCTGCGAAATGGCGGGCGGCGTGTGGTGATGCCGCTGCCCTTCATGCGGGCCCGCAGCTGGTCGCGCTTTTCATGGATGCTGGCAACCACCGGCCCCATCGGCACACCCAGATCGACCAGCACGGCTTCGGCCAGTTGCAGGCTGGCCTCCACGGTTTCGGGCACGGCATCGGTGACGCCCAGCGCATAAAGCTGCCCGGCGTGATCGGCATCCTTGGCGCGCACCACGATGCACAGATCGGGATGGCGATCCCGGATGCGGCGGATCATCATGTCCACGATGCGCTTGTCGTCGATGGTTAGCACCACGGCGCGGGCAGTTTCCAGTTTCAGCCGGTCGATCAGTTCGGGGCGGCGGGCATCGCCATAGATGATCGGCTTGCCGGCGCGCTTCAGCCGCTGCACCTCGTCGGGATCGGCGTCCACCGCCAGCCACGGCTGATCGTGCATGTCCAGCATCTGCGACACCAGGCGGCCCACCCGGCCATAGCCGATGATCAGCGTCGGCTGCCCTTCGCCCACAGGATCTGGGGCCACTTCGCGCTCGCCCTCGCTGCGCTGTTCCAGCCGCGCCCCGGCCAGGCCCAGCAGCGGCGCCAGCGCCAGCGTGAGCGATGCGATGGCCAGCGATATCTGCGCCAGTTCGCCCACCACCAACCCTGCGGTGACCGCCGCACCGATAACGATCAGCCCGGTTTCGGACGGGCTGGCCAGCAGCAGCGCGACATGGCCGGCGATGCCGCGGCGCACCTGCCGCAGCGTCAGCAGGCCATAGATGGCGCTGCCCTTCACGATGATCAGCACCGCCGCCCCGCCCAGCACCGGCCACGGGTTGGCCGCCAGCGCCCCCAGATCCAGCCCGCTGCCCACCCAGATCAGGAACACCCCCAGCAGCAGGCCCTCGAACGGCTGAATGGCGGCTTCGATCTGGCGGCGATAATCGCTTTCGGCCAGCATTAGCCCCGCCATCAGCGCGCCCACTGCCGGCGACATGCCGGCCAGCGCCGCCGTGGCCGCCGAACCGATCAGCACCACCAGCGCTGCCGCCAGAAACAATTCGGATCGCCGCGTGCGTGCGGCCTGCAGGAACAGCGGCGGCACCACGTAACGCGCCGCCGCTGCAATCAGGATCAGCGCGCCGATGCCCTTGGCCAGCCCGCCCCAGAAACTGCCGCCGGCCGCCGCGCCGATCAGCAGCAGCATCGGGGCAATGGCGATATCCTGAAACAGCAGCACGCCGATCGCCATGCGCCCGGCCTGGCTGCCAACCCGGCCCGACGATGACAATAGTTGCAGGCCCACCGCCGTGGATGACAGCGCAAAACCGCCGGCCAGCACCGCCACCGGCACGCCGTCCAGCCCGGCCAGCAGCAGCACCACGGCAATCAGCGCTGCACACACCGTCATCTGCAGGCTGCCCAGCCCAAGAATATACTCGCGCATGGTGCGGATCCGGTCCAGGCTCAGCTCCAGCCCCAGCGCGAACAGCAGCAGCGATACGCCCAGCTCCGCCGGCGCCGCCAGCGATGCCGGATTGTTCAGCGCCAGCCAGTCCAGCCCCGGTATCAGCGCCAGCCCGAACGGCCCGGCCGCCACGCCGATCAGGATGAAGCCGATGACGGGCGAGATGCGCAGCGCCGAAAAGGCCGGGATCACCAGCCCGGTGGCGCCCAGCACCAGCGCCATGTCCTTGAAGGCAGAAGATTCCAGCGGGAGGGCCATCAGGCCACCATGGCGGGCGGCCTGCGGCTTGTCACGCCCGCCGCATCACTTCGCGTTCCAGCAGCACCAGCGGCATCGAACCGGCGCGCAGGATTTCGTGGAATTGCCGCGCATCGAACTTGTCGCCCTGCTTGGCCTTCACTGCATCGCGCAGCCGCGCCCACTGCATGTGGCCGATCTTGTAGCTCAGCGCCTGGCCGGGGTTGACGCAGTAACGCTCGATCTCGCGCTGGCTGCGGCCCTTCAGATAGCCGGTGGTATCGACGAAATATTGTGTGGCGCGCTCGCGGCTCCAGCGCTTGTGGTGCAGGCCGGTATCGGCCACCAGCCGGGCGGCGCGGAACAGAAAGCTTTGCAGATAGCCGATGCGGCCCAGCGGATCGCCTTCATACACGCCCAGTTCGTCGGCCACCTGTTCGGCATAGAGCGCCCAGCCTTCGGAATAGGCGCTGTAACCGCCGCGGCGGCGGATCATCGGAATGTCCGGGCTTTCCTGCGCGATGGCCACCTGCATGTGATGACCCGGCACGGCTTCGTGATAGGTCAGCGTCGCCAGCGTGAAGCGCGGCCATTCGCGCGTGTCCTTCAGGTTGATGTAGAAGGCGCCCGGCCGGCTGCCATCCGGGGCCGGGCCCTGATAATAGCCGTTGGCCGCGCCATCCTGAATGAATTCCGGCACCCGCCGCACTTCGATATCGGCCTTGGGCAGGGTGATGAACAGGTTCTTCAGGCGCGGCATCGCATCCTTCACCTGTTCATTCAGCAGCCGGATCACATCGCTGCGCCCCTCATCGCTGTTGGGGAAAATCTGGTCCGGCCGCTCGCTCAGCGCCATCAGACGCGCGCCCACATTGCCCTGCGTCAGGCCCTGCGCCTTCAGCATCGTGTCCAGCTGCGCGGTGATATCGGCCACCTGCGCCAGGCCCAGCTGATGCACCTCTTCAGGTGTCAGGTTGGTGGTGGTGGATGATTTCACCGCCGCATCATAATAGGCCGCGCCATCGGGCAGCTTCCACACGCCGGCATCGCTGCTGGCGCGGGCGCGCAGGGCCTTCACCCCGGCGATATAGCGATCATAAGCCGGATAGACGGTCTGTTCGACGATGGTGGTGGCCCGCGCTGCCCAATCCTCGCCCAGCCCGGCGGCCTTGGCCTTGCGCGCGATGCTGCTCACCAGCACCGTGCTGGCC
>DAITMD010000195.1:4243-4870 GCA_036835345.1 Sandarakinorhabdus sp.
CCAGTTGCGCCAGCGCCAGATCCAGGCCGAAATCCGGCGCGATCACGCCCTTTTGCGCATCGGCATTGGCCCAGGCCAGATTGTCGTCCAGCGATTTGGCATAGGCATTCAGGCGCGACAGATAGGCATCGGCATCGGCAGCATTGGTGATCCGGTGCTGCGTATCCAGAAAATCCGGCACCCGCGTGTAGGGGCCGTTCTGCTGGCTGATCACATAGGGCTGAAAATTGCCGCGCGCCGAACCGAAGCGGAACCGCTCGCTGCCGGCGACCGCGCGGCTGAGGTCAAACTCCACCACGTCGTAATCCAGCTGGCGATTGGCCGAAAGCGCCGCCCGGTCAAGGCTGCGCAGCCGCTTCAACTGATCGGCGGTGCGCGCCAGCCGCCGGGCCTGGCCGGCCTGCGACTGGTCCGACAACTGGCCCTTCAACGCCGCGCGCGCTCCCTTGTCCAGACCCAGCGACGTGGCCTGCTCCGGGCTTTCATCCACGCCTTCGTTGAAGAAGGCATCAAACAGCGCCAGCAGCTTGCCATCCTCGCCAGTGGCGGCTGGGGCGGCCACCTGGGCCAGCACCGGGGCAGCCGCAGTTGCGGCCACAACAGCCGTGCCTGCCGATCCCGCCAGCA
>DAITMD010000196.1:0-4847 GCA_036835345.1 Sandarakinorhabdus sp.
GCGATACCACCACGCCGGTCAATCCCGACAGGTTGGCGCTGTTCAGATCAACCAGTTCGCCTGCATAGGCGTCACGCGCGGCCGCGCCATCATCCCAGCTCCACACCTGTGCGCCCGACGCGCTGAGCGCTGCCGCCACGGCCCTGCCGGTGCGGGCGAGGCCCAGCACACCCCAGCGCTGGCCGGCAAAGGCGGGCGAGGTGATCACCTGAGCTTCAACGTGGCAAGGCCGGTGAGGGCGAGCAGGATGGCGATGATCCAGAAGCGGATCACTACGGTGGATTCCTTCCAGCCCTTTTTCTCATAATGGTGGTGCAGCGGCGCCATGCGGAACACGCGCTTGCCGGTCAGCTTGAAACTGCCGACCTGGATGATCACCGACAGGGTTTCCAGCACGAACAGCCCGCCAATCACCAGCAGCACGATTTCGTGATTGGTCACCACGGCAATCGTGCCCAGCGCGCCGCCCAGCGCCAGGCTGCCGGTATCGCCCATGAACACCATCGCCGGCGGCGCGTTGAACCACAGAAAGCCCAGGCAGGCCCCGATCAGCGCCGCACAGAACACCGCCAGTTCGCCCGATCCCGGCACATGGTGAACGCCCAGATAATCGGAAAAGCGGATGTTGCCCACCAGATAGGCAATGATGGCAAAAGCCCCGGCGGCAATGATCACCGGCATGGTGGCCAGCCCGTCCAGGCCGTCGGTCAGGTTCACGGCATTGCCGAAGCCGGTGATGATGAAGGCGGCAAAGGCGATGTAGAACAGGCCGAGATAGAGGCCGAAATCCTTCAGAAACGGCAGGTAAAGCGTGAAGCCGGTGCGGCTGGCGATGAACGAGCAGGCCAGCCCGGCAATCAGGAATTCCAGCCCCAGCCGCACCTTGCCGGAAACGCCCTTGTGGCTCTGCTTGGACACTTTGTCGTAATCGTCCATGAAGCCGATCGCGCCAAAGCCCAGCGTGACCAGCAGCGCCGCCCACACGAAGCCGTTCTGCAGATCCATCCACAGCAGGCTTGATACCGCCAGTGCAATCAGGATCAGCAGCCCGCCCATGGTGGGGGTGCCGCGCTTGGTCAGCAGGTGCCATTCCGGCCCATCCTCGCGGATCGGCTGCCCCTTGCCCTGCTTGGCGCGCAGCATGCCGATGAAGCGCGGCCCCAGCAGCAGCGCGATCGCCAGCGCCGTCATCAGCGCGCCGATCGCCCGGAAGCTGATGTAGCGGAACAGGTTGAACAGGCCTTCATAGGCGGCGAGATCGGCGATCAGCTTGATCATGTGTTCACCTCCGCCGCTTCCAGCGCTTCGATGACGCGCGCCAGCCGGATCGAATTGGAACCCTTGACCAGCAGCACGTCGTCGGCTGCCAGCCGCGGCGCCAGTTCGGCCAGCGCCGCATCGGCATCGGCAACATGGCGCACGTCCACCTGCCGTTTGAGCGCATCGGCCAGCGGCTGCATGTCCGCGCCAACCAGCACGGCCATGCTGACACCGGCTGCGATCACATCGCCTGCCAGACCGGCGTGCAGTGCCGCGCTGTGGCTGCCCAGTTCCTTCATCGCGCCCAGCAGCGCGAGGCGGCGGCCGGCGCGCGCCGGGGCAATGTCGCGCAGCACGGCCAGGCTGGCTGTCATGCTGGCCGGATTGGCATTATAGGCTTCATCGATGATGATCGCCTGACCCCGTCTGTCGCCGCTGCCGGCAGCCACGCGCAGCCGCCGGCCGCGCCCCGGCAGGCCGTTCATGTCGGCCAGCGCAAGGCCCGCCAGCGCCAGATCGCCGCCCGCTGCCGCCACCGCCGCCAGCACGGCCAGCGCGTTGTTCACCCAGTGCCGACCGGCCATCCCGACCTTGAAGATCAGCGTCTCGCCGTGGATGCACGCCGTCACGCAGCTGCAATCGGGGTGCAGCACCAAAGTTTCAGCGCGCACATCGGCATCGGCAGCCTCGCCAAAGCGCACCACTTTCGCCCCGGCCGCCCGCGCCGCCTGTTCCAGCAGCGCCGCATGGGGATTGTCGGCCGGGATGATCGCGGTGCCGCCGGCCGGCAGGCCGCCGAAAATCTCGGCCTTGGCGCGGGCGATATCGGCTTCGGTGGCGAAAAATTCGCGGTGGGCCGATGCCACCCAGGTGATGATGGCAATATCGGGCCGCACCAGTTGCGTGAGCGCCGCCAGTTCGCCGCTGTGGTTCATGCCCATTTCGAACACGCCAAAGCGGCTGCCCGCCGGCATCCGCGCCAGGCTGAGCGGCACGCCGGTGTGATTGTTGTAGCTTTTCACCGATGCATGGACGGCGCCGGGCGCAAAGCGCGACAGCGCCGCTTTCAGCGCTTCTTTCACGCCGGTCTTGCCCACGCTGCCGGTGACGCCGATGCGCAGCGCGCCGCTGCGATCCCGCGCAGCCGCACCCAGCGCATTCAGCGCCGCCATGGTATCCGCCACGCGCACATGTGGACCATCAACGGCGGCACTCACCAGCATCCCGGCGGCACCGCGTGCCCGCGCGCCGTCCACGAATTTGTGGCCATCGGTGGCTTCGCCGGTCATCGCGATGAACAGGTCGCCGGCTTCAACCTCGCGGCTGTCGAAACTCACGCCTTCGCAGGCAAAATCGCCGTGGCTGGTGCCAGCGCAGGCCGCGGCAATTTCGGCGCTGGTCCACAGGCTCATGCCGCGCACTCCCGCGCGACGCTGACATCATCAAAGGGCAGCACCCGGCTGCCGACAATCTGGCCCTGTTCATGGCCCTTGCCGGCAATCAGCACGATATCGCCGGCCTGTGCCATGCCAACCGCGTGGGAAACTGCCCGGCGTCGATCCGCGATGTCCTGCGCGCGGGGTGCAGCGCGGAGGATGGCAGTGCGGATGGACGCCGGGTCTTCACTACGCGGGTTGTCGTCGGTCACGATGACGACATCGGCATGGGCGGCCGCAGCCTCCCCCATCAGGGGACGCTTGCCGGCGTCACGATCGCCGCCGGCACCCAGAACCAGAATCAGACGCCCGGTCACATGCGGGCGCAGCGCCGCACAGGCCGCCACGATGGCATCGGGCGTGTGGGCATAATCAACATAGACGGCAGCGCCGGTGCGCGTGATGACGGCCCGCTCCAGCCGGCCGCGCACGCCCTGCACCCGGGCCAGATTGGCCAGAGTCGCCCCGGCATCGCCGCCGGTTGCCATCACCAGCGCCGCCGCCACCAGCGCGTTGGCCGCCTGATAGGCACCGATCAACGGCAGGCCGATGCGGTGCTGCCGGCCGCCGGCCTCCACCACCAGATCCTGCCCCAGCGTGGTGGACGTCCGGCTGATCAGTTTCAACGTCTCGCCGGCCGCGCCAACGGTCATCAGCGTCAATCCGCGCGTCCGGGCCAATTCGATCATGCGGGCCGACCAGTCGCCATCATCGGCCCAGATCACCGCCGTGCCGCCATCGGCCACCACTTCGGTGAACAGGCGCGACTTGGCGGCAAAATAGGCCGCCATGGTGCCGTGATAATCCAGATGGTCACGGCTGAGGTTGGTGAAGGCCGCCGCGCTGACCGGCAGGCCTTCGGTGCGATATTGGTCGAGCCCATGGCTGGAGGCCTCGAACGCGGCATGGCTGATGCCTTCGCGCGCAAGGCCAGCCATGGTGGCCAGAAAGGTGACGATATCGGGCGTGGTCAGCCCGCCGGTGCCCTCGCGCTGACCCACCTGGTCATAACCGGTGGTGACGCCAAGCGTGCCGATGCTGGCCGATCGATGCCCGGCGGCCTGCCACAATTGCCGGGTGAGTTCGGCGGTGCTGGTCTTGCCGTTGGTGCCGGTGATGGCAACCGTGGTGGCGGGAAACGGCGCGAACACCCTGGCGGCCAGACGGGCAAAGCTGCGGCGCGGATTGGCATCGGCAATGTGCAGCGCGCCGCGCACCAGCGCCTCCGGCCGGGCCACCACGGCCACTGCGCCGGCAGACACGGCGGCATCGATAAAGTCCTCGCCATTGACGCGCGCGCCCTGGAAGGCACCGAACAGCGTGCCGGGCGCAACCTTGCGGTGATCGATGGCGCAGGCGGTTACAGCGGCCTTGCCCCAGGCCCCCGCCATATCGTCCACCAAGGCGCCAAGGGTGAGGCCCGCCACCTATTCCTCCACAGCCACTTTGGCCGCCGGCAGCATCCCGGCCAGATCCAGATCGCGGCCCTGATCGGGCAGAACGCCCAGCGCCGGGGCGATGCGGCGGATGATGCGGTTGATGGCGGGGGCCACCACCATGCCAGCGGTGCGGAAGCCGTAGGTGGATTTGCTGCCGCGCGGATCGTCCACCATCGCCACCACCACATAGCGCGGCGCATCCATCGGGAAGGCCGCGGCAAAGTTCACCACATTCTGCCCGCGCACATAGCGGCCGTTCTCGATCTTTTCGGCGGTGCCGGTCTTGCCGCCCACCCGGTAGCCCGGAACATCAGCCTTGCGGCCGGTGCCGCTCGTCACCACCAGCCGCAGCAGCCGGCGGATTTCCTGACTGGTGGCAGGCGAAAACACCTGCCGGCCCGCCGGCACCGCATCAGTGTCCCGCTTCAGGATGGTGGGCGCGCGGTAGATGCCGCCGTTGACCAGCGTGGCATAACCATTGGCGAGATGAAGCGGCGTCACGGTGAGGCCGTGACCATAGCTGATGGTCATGGTGGCGAGCTGGCCCCAGTTGGACAGCGGCGGATATTGCGGCCGCGCCTTTTCCTGCAGTTCGAACTCCAGCGGGGCGAGGAAGCCCAGCTTGTCCAGATACTCGCGCTGGCGATCGCGGCCCATATCCATGGCAATGCGGGCCGTGCCGATGTTGCTGGAATACATGAAGATTTCCGGC
>DAITMD010000197.1:0-4842 GCA_036835345.1 Sandarakinorhabdus sp.
AGGTGTTCGTGGAACTGCACCGCCAGGGCCTGCTGTATCGCGACAAGCGGCTGGTGAACTGGGACCCGAAGTTCAAGACCGCCATTTCCGATCTGGAAGTGGAAACCCGCGAGGTGGCGGGCAGCTTTACGCACATCCGCTATCCGCTGGCCGACGGGTCAGGCCATGTGATCGTGGCGACCACCCGCCCGGAAACCATGCTGGGCGATACGGCCGTGGCCGTGCACCCTGATGATGCGCGCTATACCGCGATGATCGGCAAGATGATTGCCCACCCGATCACTGGCCGGCAGATTCCGATCATTGCCGATGATTGGGCCGATCCGGAACTGGGCAGCGGCGCGGTGAAGATCACCCCGGCGCATGATTTCAACGACTGGCAGGTGTATGAACGCCACAAGGCCATCGGCTGGATCAACGTGCTGGATGCCGAAGCGCGCATCTGTGCGGCGGATGGCGTGCCCGCCGCCTATGTCGGCCTGACCCGTGAGGAGGCGCGCAAGCAGGTCGTCGCCGATCTCGAAGCCCTCGGCCTGATCGAGCGGATCGAGCAGAAGACCATCCAGATGCCCTATGGTGATCGTTCAGGGGTGGTGATCGAGCCATGGCTGACCGACCAATGGTATGTGAACGCCGCCGAACTGGCGAAAGACGCGCTGAGCGCCGTCCACGATGGCCGCACCCGCTTCGTGCCCGCCACTTGGGAAAAAACCTATTTCAACTGGATGGAAAATATCCAGCCGTGGTGCGTGTCGCGCCAGCTGTGGTGGGGGCACCGGATTCCGGCGTGGTATGCCCCCGACGGTCAAGTGTTTGTGGCCGAGACTGAGGCGGAGGCGCAGCGCCAAGCGGGTGATGTGCCGCTCACCCGCGACGAGGACGTGCTCGACACCTGGTTCTCCTCAGCCCTGTGGCCGTTCGGTACGCTCGGTTGGCCGGAGCAGTCGCCGGACCTCGCCCGCCATTATCCCGGCGATGTGCTGGTGACAGGTTTTGACATCATCTTCTTCTGGGTCGCCCGCATGATGATGCAGGGCCTCCACTTCATGGACGACGTGCCGTTCCGCACCGTCTATTGCCACGGCCTCGTGCGCGATGCCGCCGGACAGAAGATGAGCAAATCCAAGGGCAACACGGTCGATCCCCTAGGCCTCATCGAAAAATATGGCGCCGATGCGCTGCGCTTCACGCTCACCGCGATGGAAACGCAGGGCCGCGATATCAAGCTGAACGAGAGCCGCATCGAAGGCTATCGCAACTTCGCCACCAAGCTGTGGAACGCGGCGCGCTTTGCCCAGATGAACGGCATCGCCGGCCACCCCGACATTTTGCCGCCCGCCGCCGCCCAGCCGGTGAACCGCTGGATCATCGGCGAGGTGAAGGCCACGGCCCGCGCGCTGGAGCAGGCGATCGCGGATTTCCGCTTCGATGCCTATGCCGATGCCATCTACCGGTTGGTGTGGAGCCGTTTCTGCGACTGGTATCTGGAACTGATCAAGCCGCTGCTGGCCGAAGGCGCGGATGAAGCCACCGCCGCCGAAACCCGCGCCGTTGCTGGCTGGGCGCTCGACCAGATTCTCGTCATGCTCCACCCGGTGATGCCCTTCCTGACCGAGGAATTGTGGCACCAGCTGGCGGCGCGCGGCGATCTGATCCTTGCCAGCTGGGTCGCCACCGATGCCCTGCCGCAAGATGCCGAGGCCAGCGCCGATATAGACTGGCTGATCGGCCTCATCTCCGAAGTCCGCTCTGCCCGCACCGAGGTGAACGTGCCGCCATCGGCGAAGCTGGGCTTTGCCGTGGAAGGCGCATCTGCCGGCACCGAGGCGCGGCTGGCCGCCAACGCCGCCGTGATCGAACGGCTGGCGCGCATCAGCAAGGCCGATGTGCCGGAAGGCGGCCGGTTGCAGGTGGTGCACGGCGAAGCGACCATCCTGATCCCCATCGGCGACGTTATCGACCTCGCTGCCGAAAAGGCCCGGCTGGAAAAGGCCGTGGCTGCCGCCGCCAAGGAACGTGATGCGCTGGCCGGCCGGCTGGCCAACCCCGGCTTCACCGAAAAGGCCGCGCCGCAAGCGGTGGAAAAGGCCCGCGAGGATCACGCGGCGCGCAGCGCCGAGGCGGAGCGGCTGACGGCGGCGCTGGCGCGGCTGGGGTAAGTTCCTGGCCTTTACCGTCGCCCCGCACTTGCTGCGGGGCTGGGCATTCCAGTCGCACCTGCATGAGCGAGCCAAGCCCCGCATCAAGTGCGGGGCGACGAAGCTGTTGTATCGGGAGTGTAAGCGGTTAGGCTCCTGCGGGTCGAGACCATCAGGGGGGGACTCATCATGCTTCACCGCACCATCGCACTCGCGCTGTTGCTGGCCACGCCGGCAATGGCCCAGCCGGCCGCCGCACCCGCCGCCGCCATCGCCGAAAACCCGGATGTGCAGGCCGCCACCCGCCTGTTCAGTGCCTGGCTGGACGGCCAGATGGCCTATCGCGGCCTGCCCGGCGTGGCGGTGGGCGTGGTCCACGATCAGCAGCTGGTGTGGTCGAAAGGCTTTGGCTACGCCGATGTCGCGGCGAAGAAGCCGATGACCGCCGACACCCGCTTCCGCATCGCGTCCAACTCCAAATTGTTCGCCGCCATCGCCATCCTGCAACTGCGCGAGGCCGGCAAGCTGCGGCTGGATGATCCGGTGGCAAAGCATCTGCCGTGGTTCAAGATGAAGCCGGCCGGGCCGGACGACGGCCCGATCACCATCGAACAACTCTTGTCCCACAGCTCCGGCCTGCAGCGCGAGGCCGGCGATCACTGGTCCAGCTTCAACTTCCCGACCGAAGCCGAATTGCAGACACTGATGGCCGGCCGGCAGGCCGCCTTTCCGCCGCAGACGCGCTGGAAATATTCCAACCTGGCCTTCGCCGTGGCCGGGGCGGTGGTGGAAAAGATCAGCGGGCAGCGCTGGGCCGATTATGTGGAGGCCAACATCTTGAAACCGCTGGCCATGACCGCCACCAGCATCGACAAGCCCGATCCTGGCCTGGCCACACCTTACACCTCACGCGCACCGGACGGCACGCGGCGGGTGCTGCCGTTCGTGGACGCCAAAGGCATGGCCGCCGCCACCGGCATGAGCAGCAACGTGACCGATCTGGCGCGCTTCATGTCGGCACAGTTCCGCCGTGCACCCAGGGCCGGCGGCGCGGAAATCCTGACCGCCGGATCGTGGCGCGAGTTGCTGCGGGTGCGTTCGGTGGATGAAAACTGGGAAAGCGGGTCGGGGCTGGGCTTTGATCACACCCGCTTCAGGGGCCGCACCTATGCCGGCCACGGCGGCGGTTATCCCGGCAACACCACCATGACGCGCGCCCGCATCGACGACAGGATGGGCGTGATCGTGCTGACCAACACCAATGATTCCAACCCCGGCGACATCGCCAACCAGTTGATCGCCACCGTGGGCGAAGCGGTGTTGAAGGCCGCCGCGCCCAAAGCCGCCGCGCTGTGGGATCCGGCGTGGGCGCGCTTTGCCGGCCTGTATCGCAGCCCCTACGACAATGGCACGACGCAGGTGGTGCTGCTCAACCAGAGGCTGGTGCTGCTGCCGGCCACCGCCACCGCAGCCGAAGCCCGCAGCGTGCTGGAGCCACTGGGCGGCGGGCGCTTCCGCCTGATGGCGCCCACGGGCGGCAGCGCCATCGGCGAAGTGGTGCGCTTTGAAGAGCAGGGCGGCAAGGTGACGCGCATGTTCATCGGCGATGGCTACACGCTGCGCAGCGACGCTTTCTGACGCTCCCCCTTCCCTCGCCGAGGCCATCTGCTAGAAGGCCGGCGTGCACCGTTTTGCCAATCCCGCGCGATTCCTGAAGATCGCCCGCATCGCAACGCCGATCACGGCGCTGCTGGGCCTGGCGCTCACGGCCGCTGGCCTGTGGATCGGGCTGTTCGCATCACCGCCGGATTATCAGCAGGGCGAAAGCGTGCGCATCATGTATGTGCATGTGCCGGCGGCCTGGCTGGGGGCGGGCGGCTATCTGTCGCTGGCCATCGCATCGGCCACCGCGCTGATCTGGCGCCATCCGCTGGCCACGATCGCGGCGCGGGCGATTGCGCCGGCCGGCGCGGCCTTCACCGCCATCTGTCTGGTGTCGGGATCGCTGTGGGGCAAGCCGACCTGGGGCACATACTGGGTGTGGGATGCCCGGCTCACCTCCATGCTGGTGCTGCTGTTCCTCTATCTGGGCTATCTGGCGCTGTCGGCTAGCGAGGCCGAAAAGGGCGGTGAGCAACGCGGCGCTTCGATCCTGGCGCTGGTCGGCGTCATCAACCTGCCGATCATCAAATATTCGGTGGAATGGTGGAACACGCTGCACCAGGGCAGCAGCATTTCGGTGGCCAATGCGTCGTCGAAAATCGCGCCGGAACTCTTGACGCCGCTGCTGCTCAGCGTGGCGGGCTTCAGTTTCCTGTTTGCCGCCATTGTCTTGATGCGGATGCGCGCCATGCTGGCGCAGCAGCGGCTGGACGCGCGCAGCCGCCGCATGGCCGAGGTGCTGGCGTGAACGCTGTGGTGTCCCGCCCCGATCTGTGGGCCAATTTCATCTGGCCGGCCTATGCGCTCACGCTGCTGGGCCTTGTTGGGCTGCTGGCGTGGGCCTATCTTTCGATGCGCAGCGCCGAAAGACGCGCAGACGAGGTCAAGCGCAAATGAAAGCCAAACATCAACGCCTCTGGCTGGTTGTCGGCGCGCTGGGCGCGCTGGGCGGGGCCGGCGCGCTGGCCTTTTCGACGCTGGGCGACAAGGCGACCTATTTCTATGCCCCCGCCGATCTGAAGAACGGCCCGCCGCCCACCGC
>DAITMD010000198.1:0-4823 GCA_036835345.1 Sandarakinorhabdus sp.
CGGG
This sequence comes from Sandarakinorhabdus sp., assembly GCA_036835345.1. Taxonomy (GTDB): domain Bacteria; phylum Pseudomonadota; class Alphaproteobacteria; order Sphingomonadales; family Sphingomonadaceae; genus Sandarakinorhabdus. The sequence goes on from DAITMD010000198.1 coordinate 5, forward strand.
TGCCGACCAGAACCAGATCGAGGCTGGATACGGCATCGGCCGGCGCTGCGTTCTGCGGGAAAAACGGATCGATGGCGGCCAGTGCAGCGGGGGAGGCGGGCGCGGCGGCCGGCGGCACACCCAGGGCGCCGGCCGGGGTGAGCGCCAGCCAGATGGCACGCGCCAGCAGCAGGCCGGCTGCGGCCCAGCCCAGCGTTTCCAGCACAGCCAGCAGCCGCGACGGCAAGGAAAGCGCGGGATCGAAGCGGTTCAGGGTAGCCCCCATGGTGCCTGCCGGGATGCAGCCGAACCTAATCGGATTCGGCCGCTATGCCAGCCCCTAGACGTGCCCCATGACACTTTGGTGACAAGACGATGACAGCTGAAGTGCGCCCTGATTGACTTTGCCGGGCAGAGCGTTCATATGCGCCGCACAAATCGATGGGCGCGTGATCGGAGCGAATGGCGAGCAGCCAGTCTCCAAGGCCCCACCCCCCAAGCTTGCTTCCCTTATCACGCGGGTTGCCAGTCAACCCGCTGGGCCATGGCCCGAGTCTGGTTGGTATGGTGCCAACCGGGCGATTGATATTGTTGGAAACAAACCAAGATGAACTTCTCTGATCTCGCGCTTGCGGAACCGTTGGCCCGCGCCATCGCCGACAAGGGCTATACCACCCCCAGCCCGATCCAGCAGGCGGCGATCCCGCCGGCGCTGGCCGGCCACGACGTGATGGGCCTGGCGCAGACCGGCACCGGCAAGACCGCAGCCTTCGCGCTGCCGATCCTGCACCGGCTGGCTGCTGCGCCCAAGCATCGCCTGAAAATGTCGGCGCGGGTGCTGGTGCTGGCGCCCACCCGCGAACTGGCCGGGCAGATCTGCGCCAGTTTCGAAAGCTATGCCAAATATATGCGCCTGACGATCACCGCCGTGTTCGGCGGCGTGCCGATCGGCCGGCAGGAGCGCGCCATGCAACATGGTGTGGACGTGCTGGTGGCGTGCCCCGGCCGCCTGATCGATCTGGTGATGAAGGGTGCGATCGATCTGGGCCATGTCGAAATGCTGGTGCTGGATGAATGCGACCAGATGCTGGATCTGGGTTTCCTGCCCGATCTGAAGCGCATCACCCGCATGTTGCCGCGCCAGCGCCAGACGATGCTGTTTTCGGCCACCATGCCGCCGGCCATCGAAGCCCTGTCGCAGCAATATCTGCACGATCCGGTGAAGGTGGCGATCAAGGCCGCTGCCACCACCGCCGACCGGGTGATCCAGTCGGTCATCCATGTCAGCCAACCCGAAAAGCTGGCGCTGTTGGCGCATCTGCTGGAAGCCGAAGCCGTGACCAGCACCATCGTGTTCACCCGCACCAAGCACGGCGCTGACCGCGTGGTGCGGCAGCTGGCAGCGCACAAGATCGATGCGCGCGCCATCCACGGCAACCGCAGCCAGTCGCAGCGTACGCAGGCGCTGGGCGCGTTCCGTTCAGGCGAACTGCGCGTGCTGGTGGCGACCGATATCGCGGCGCGCGGCCTCGACATTCCGGCGGTGAGCCACGTGTTCAATTTCGAACTGCCCAACGTGCCGGAACAATATGTCCACCGCATCGGCCGCACCGCGCGGGCGGGCCGCGAAGGCCGGGCCATTGCCCTGTGCGCACCCGACGAACGGCCCTATCTGAAGGACATTGAAAAGACCATCCGCATGAGCCTGGACCAGCAGGCGCTGCCGGCCAATTTCCGCGATCTGGTGGGCCGCACCTCGAAACTGATCAAGGCTGCCCCGCCGGAGCCGCCGCGTGAAGAGCGCGACTTTGCCCGCCGCCCGGCCGGCCCCGGTGGCCACAGCCGCAGCGGCCGCACCGGCCGCGATCCGCGCGCGCAGGTGCAGCCGGCGCATGGCTATGGCGGCTATGGCGGCGGCGGTGATCGCCCGCGCGGCGCGCGGGTCGACGGCGAGCGCGGCGGTGAGCGCACGAATGACCGGGGCGGCGGCCGCCCGCAGCGCTTTGGCCAGCGTGCCGGCGGCGGCGGTGGTGGCCGGCGCTCGCCCGCCGGGCGCTGACGCCGGGCTTTTCGCGGCGTTCCATCCGCTTATGGCTTGCTGGACGCTGGTGCCAGTGGCATGAGCCTCGCCAAGGGTTCGCCGGGCCGTGTGCCGGGCGAACCTTGGTGTGTTTGGGCCAAAAGGCCGTAAAGCGGGGGCGTGCGACGTGCTGGACATCATTCGTGACATCATGGCCGATGTGCTGGACATCGATGCCGATGGCGTGGGGCCCGAGACCACCGCCGAGGATGTGGAGGAATGGGACAGCCTGTCCCACATCCGCCTGATGGTGGCGATCGAACGCAGGTTCGGCATCACGTTCGAGAATTCCGAAATCGCCGGGCTGGCCAATGTGGGCGAGATGATCGGCCTGATCCAGGCCAAGGGCGGGAAGGCCTGAGGCTGGCGGCGGGGGTGGCCGATGCTGCTGGACCTTGATTGGCTGCTGCCCGCGCCGGACGATGCCCGCGCCCGGTTGAAGGCGATTTCGGCGGCGCTGGATGCGCAGGATGTGGCGGCGGCTGCCACTGGCCTGAGCGCGCTGGCGGCGCACCGGCTCGATATTTCGCAGTTGGCGCATGCGGGCAAGCGTGGGCGGGCGGTGTTTGCGGCCGGGGGTGGCCCTCTGGTGCCGGTGCGGCTGGGCCTGCTCGGCTGGTCCACGCTCGCTCTGGCCGCCGATGCCATCATGGGCAGCGCGCCGCGTTTCGGGCTGGTGATCGATGTGGTGGAGGGCGATTTCGGATCGCCGCTGCAACAGGCACTGAACCCGGCCAGCCGGATCAATGCCGCTGGCTGCGACATGCTGCTGCTGTGCCCGGATGCGCGCGCCTTGGGGCTGGCGGCACCGGCTGGTTCGGCAGCGGAGGCCGAGGCGCGCGTGGCCGATGCGCTGGCGCAGGTGGCGCAGATCACGGAGGGGGTGCGCCCGCACGTTGGTGCGGCGATCCTCGTTGAAACACTGGTGGCCCCGTTGGAGCCGATCTTCGGCAACTGGGATGCCGCGTCGGGCCTCGCCCCGCTGGCGCTGGCTGAGGCGTTCAACCGGGCGCTCGCGGGCTGGGCGCGCGAACAGGGCGTTATCCTGATCGATGCAGCGCGCGCTGCTGCCAGCGTGGGTCTGGCGCGCTGGCACGATCCGCGCCAGTGGCACAGTGCCAAGCTGGCGGTCAGTCCCGATGCGGCGCCGCTGCACGGCGATCTGGTGGTGCGCACCATCGCAGCGCTGCGCGGCCGGGCAAAAAAATGCCTGGTGCTCGATCTGGACAACACCTTGTGGGGCGGCGTGATCGGCGATGACGGCGTGGACGGCATCGCGCTGGGCCAGGGCGATGCCCGCGGCGAGGCGCATGTGGCGGTGCAGCAGATGGCGCTGGATCTGCGGGCGCGCGGCGTCATTTTGGCGGTCTGTTCCAAGAACGAGGATGAAGCCGCGCGGCTGCCATTCCGCGAACATCCGGACATGCTGCTGAAAGAGCATCATATCGCGGTGTTTCAGGCCAATTGGCAGGACAAGGCGAGCAATTTGCGCGCCATCGCCGCCGCGCTCAACATCGGCGTGGATGCGCTGGTGTTCCTTGATGACAATCCCGCCGAGCGCGCACAGGTGCGCGCCGAACTGCCGATGGTGGCGGTGCCGGAAGTGGGCAGCGATGCCGCGCTTTATCCGCGGCTGGTGCTGAGTGCCGGTTATTTCGAACTGCTGTCACTTTCCGAAGAAGACCGCAGCCGCGCTGATCTCTACCAGAAAAATGCCGAGCGCGCCGCGCTGGCTGCCACCGCCAGCGACATGGACGGGTTTCTGCGCAGCCTTGAGATGACCTGCACTATCGCCCCGGTGGACAGGATCAGCCGGCCGCGCGTGGCGCAACTGATCAACAAATCCAATCAGTTCAACCTGACCACCCGGCGCTATACCGAGGCCGAGGTGGCAGCGCTGGAGGCCGATGCCAGCGTGCACGCCATTCAGGTGCGGCTGGCCGACCGGTTTGGTGACAATGGCCTGATTTCGGTGATCATCGCCCGGCGCGCTGCCGATGCCTGGGCCATCGACACCTGGCTGATGAGCTGCAGGGTGCTGGAGCGCCGCATAGAGCAGGCGGTGCTGGCGCATCTGGTGGCGGCGGCGCGGGCCGATGGCGCGGCGGCGCTGACCGGCCTTTATATCCCGTCGGCAAAGAACATGATGGTGGCGGATCATTATGCGAAGCTGGGCTTTGCGCCGGATGGCAGCGACGGCGCCACCACATGCTGGCGGCTTGATCTGGCCGGCTGGAGCGCCCCAGATCTGCCGATGACCATCATCGACAGCGCGCTGGCCTGACCTCAAGATGCTGTTCAACAGCTTCATCTTTGTCGCCGGTTTCCTGCCGGTCACGCTGCTGCTGTTCTTCATCGCCGGGCGCTTTGGCCGGCGGCCGGCGGGGCTGGTGCTCACGGCCTGCTCGCTGGGCTTTTATGCCTGGTGGCGCGCCGAACATCTGCCGCTGCTGCTGTTTTCGATCCTGTTCAACTGCTGGATGGGCGGCCTGATCCAGAGCGCGCGCGCGGCGGGGCTGGCGGCCCGCGTGCAGCGCCTGCTCACCATTGGCCTGATCGTGGATATCGGCCTGTTGGCTTGGTTCAAATATATCGATTTCATTCTGGCCAATATCAACACGGTGGCCGGTACCCAGATTCCGCTGCCGCAGATCGTGCTGCCGCTGGCGATCAGCTTCTTCACCTTCCAGAAAATCGCCTATCTAATCGACAGCGCGCGCGGCGATGCGCGGCCGATGGGGTATCGCGATTTCTTCCTGT
>DAITMD010000199.1:0-4738 GCA_036835345.1 Sandarakinorhabdus sp.
ACGGTCGTCATCTGCCGGCGCTGCACCTCGCTCACCCGGCCATGCGGGTGGAGCATGAACACCTCGATACCGCTGCGCCCGGCCAGTGCATCAATCGCCGCCGATCCGGTATCGCCCGATGTCGCGCCGATCACGGTGACATGCTGGCCCGATGCCGCCAGAAAGCGTTCGAACACCAGCCCCAGCGCCTGCAGCGCCACATCCTTGAAGGCCAGCGTGGGCCCGTGGAACAGCTCCAGCAGGAAATGCCGCTGATCCAGCTGTTTCAGCGGCACGATGGCGGCATGGGCAAAACGGCCATAGGCGGCAGTGAAGATCTGCCGCAGCGCCGCTTCGTCCAGGCTGGCCCCGGTGAACGGCCGGCACACGCGCACCGCCACCTCCACATAGGGCAGGCCGGTCATGCCGGCGATCTCGGCCTCGGTAAAACGCGGCCAGTGTTCGGGCACATACAGGCCGCCATCGCTGGCCAGACCGGCCAGTATGGCAGCTTCGAAATCAAGGATCGGGGCACGGCCCCGGGTGGAGATATAGCGCATGGCGGCTTGCTGTTATTCGCCGCTGGCCGATATCGCAACCATGCGCCGCCGCAGCCACAAGCCGTAGATCGCCGCCAGCGCGACGGCCAGCCCGAACCATTGCCCCGCATAGGCCAGATGATTGTCGGGCAGATCGGCCGCTGAAGGCTGCGCCGGGCGGCCCAGCGGCGCGATCGCCGTATCGGGGATCAGCATGAATCGCGGGCGGTTCGCCGCCTTGCCATAGGGATTTTCGATCACCACGCCGGTCAGTTCATGATCAAGGTTCAGCACCATGTTCTTGGCGTCCGCCCGCCGGGTCCAGCCGGCCACTGCCACGATATCGGGCGGCAGATCGTTGGGCCGGCACGACACCACCACGAAAAAGCCCGAGGTGCCGCCGGCCGAGCTGCCGGGACGCAGATCATAGGGCCGCTTTGGCCCGGCGTGGCAGCCGATGGCGGCGCGGCGATACTGCACCGATGTTTCGCCCGCCATTGCAGAGCGGAACTCTGCCGGGGATACCGGCGGCAGGCTGCCGGCGGCTTCGGCGCGGGCAATCAGGTCGGCCTTCCATTCGCGCCTGTCCAGCTGCCAGCGGCCAAGGGCGCACAGGATCAAAATGCCGGCGGCGGCAATGATGGTGGGGATGATCGGCAGGCGCGTCATGTGCGGCCTTCACCGGCGTCATTGCGATACTCCAGCGCCAGCAGCAGGCCCTTGGATGCGCGCAGCAACGCCATGGTGAGGATGATGGTGAGCGGAGTCCACAGCAGCACATGCACCCACCATGGCGGTGCGAATTTGGCATCGGTGATCAGCGCGGCCGCCATCATGATCGCGCCAACGATGAAGATCAGGAAGGCGGCGGCACCATCGCCCACGTTGAAGCGGCTGTAATCCAGCGCGCAGGCCGTGCAGCGCGGAGCGAAGGCGATCAGGCCGGCGAACAATGGCCCCTTGCCGCAGCGCGGGCAGCAGCCTTTCAGCGCCACCTGCGCCAGCGGAACCGGATCAGCCAAACTGGCTCTGAACCACGGCAGCCCCGAAGTTCGAACCCCAGACATAGATGGTGATGAACAGGAACAGCCACACCACATCGACGAAATGCCAGTACCAGGCAGCGGCTTCGAAGCCGAAATGCTGACGCGGGGTGAAATCGCCCTTGTAGGCGCGGGCCAGGCACACCATCAGGAAGATGGTGCCCACGATCACGTGGAAGCCGTGGAAGCCGGTCGCCATATAAAAGGCGGCGCCATAGATGCTGTCGGCCATGCCATAGGCGGCGTGGTGATATTCATAGGCCTGCACGGCGGTGAAGATCAGGCCAAGCCCGATCGTCACCCACAGGCCCTGCTTCAGGCCCTTGCGGTCATCATGGATCAGCGCATGGTGCGCCCACGTCACGCTGGTGCCCGACAGCAGCAGAATCAGCGTGTTCAAAAGCGGGAACACGAACGGATCGAGCAGTTCAATGCCCTGCGGCGGCCAGGTGCCGGCAATGCCTTCGTGGGCCGAGGGGTAGAGGGCGGCGTTGAAATAGGCCCAGAACCACGCCACGAAGAACATCACTTCGGATGCGATGAACAGGATCATGCCATAGCGGTGGTGCAGCTGCACGACCGGCGTGTGATCGCCGGTGTTGGCTTCGTGCACGACATCCTTCCACCACAGGTAGAACATGGCGCACACGGCGGCGAACCCGGCCACGAACACCGGCATGCCCCAGCCGGCCTTGTGCATCCAGCCGATGGCGCCAGCCGCCAGCACCAGCACCGCGGTCGACATCAGCAGCGGCCGTGAGGACGGGTTGAGGATATGATAATCGTGGGTCTTGCCGCCGGCCATTTCTCTATCCTGTGGTACGAATTGTCGCAGCGCTTACCTGCTCACCTACTGGTTTGTCCACCGGGTAGAAGGTGTAGCTCAGCGTGATTTCGCTCACCTTGCTGGCGATGGGATCATCCATGATCGCCGGATCGATATAGTAGGACACGGGCATGTCCACCGTTTCGCCGGGGGCCAGCGTCTGTTCGGTAAAGCAGAAGCAGTCGATCTTCTTGAAATAGCGCCCCGCCACGTCGGGCGTGACGTTGAAACCGGCCATGCCGGTCACCGGTTGGTCCGACAGGTTGCTGCTGGTGTAGAAGGCCAGCCGCTTTTCGCCGATCCTGATGGTGACGGCGTTGGCCTTGGGCTTGAACCGCCACGGCAGGCCGCCGCCCACATTGGCATCAAAGCGCACATTGATGCTGCTGCCCGGCACCGCAGCCGCCGGCGCGGCCTCTGCCACCCCGGTGGTGCCGCCAAAGCCGGTGACCTGGCAGAACAACCGGTAGAGCGGCACGGCAGCATAGGCCGCGCCGATCATGGTGATGGCGAACAGCGCCGACAATATTGCGACGCGCCGATTGGCGGTTGCAGCCGCATTGCTCATGGTGTGGCCGCCGCTGCGGGCTTGCCGGGTTCCTGCCCCGTCATCCGCACCACGGTGATGCCGAAGAACAGCACGACCATGGCGAACAGCACCACGCCCAGCGCCCGGTTGCGCGATTCGCGGCGGGCGTAGAATGCCTCACGCTCCTCCTCGGTCCAGCGGGCGGGCTCCACGGCCATCAGCCCAGCAGCAGCCTGTCGGCCACCAGCGCGCCGAACAGGCAGGCCAGGTAGAGAAGGCTGAACTTGAACAACTGCTTTTCGGCCGCCATCGCCGCCGGCATTTCGGCCGTGCTGCGCAGCACCTTGTAGGCCATCCACAGGAACATCGCGCCCAGCGTGATCGCAGTGCCACCATAGGCCCAGCCCGCCAGCCCCAGCAGCGCCGGCGCGATGGTGACGGGCACGAGCAGCAGCGAATAGAGGAAAATCTGCCGCCGCGTTTCCGGCATGCCGTGGGTGACGGGCAGCATCGGCACACCGGCCTTGGCGTAATCCGCCTCCATGAACAGCGCCAGCGCCCAGAAATGCGGCGGCGTCCACAGGAAGATGATGGCAAACAGGATCCACGCCATCAGCGGCGTGTCGCCCGACACCGCGGCCCAGCCGCAGATCACCGGAAACGCGCCCGCCGCACCGCCGATGACGATATTCTGCGGCGTGCGGCGCTTCAGCCAGGCGGTATAGACCACGGCATAGAACAGGATCGAAACCGCCAGCCACGCCGCCGCCACCCAGTTCAGTGCCAGGCCCATCACCGCCACCGCGCCGCTGCCCAGGATGACCCCGAACGCCAGCGCTTCGGATGCCGGCAGCTTGCCGGCCGGCAGCGGGCGGTGCGCGGTGCGCTTCATCAGCGCATCGATATCGGCTTCATACCATTGGTTGAGCGCGCCGGCTGCACCGGCGGCCACGCCGATGCACAGGATGGCGGTGAAGGCCAGGAACGGGTGCATGGTGCCGGGCGCGGCAATCATTGCGCAGGCCGCCGTGAAGACCACCAACACCATCACCCGCGGCTTGAGCAGCGCAAAATAATCGCGCCAGTCCGCCATCAGGGTGGAATTCATCCCGCTGGCCGGCTGAACGGTTGCAGATTTGCTCATTGCCTCAGGCCTTGCAGGGCCGGGATCGCGTCCCGGCCCCAGAGCCGGTCACTTGATGACCGGCAGGGTTTCGAACTGGTGGAACGGCGGCGGGCTGGACAGGGTCCATTCCAGCGTCGTGGCGCCTTCGCCCCAGTAATTGTCCTCCACCTTGCGGCGCGACGCGAACGACACGATCAGGTTGGCGAAGAAGAACAACATGCCGACCCCCATGATCAGATAGCCGTAGGAAGCGACCTGGTTCCACGTGGCATAGGCATCCGGATAATCCGGGATGCGGCGCGGCATGCCGTCCGAACCCAGGAAGTGCATCGGGAAGAACATCACGTTCACGCCGATGAAGAACACCCAGAAGTGCAGCTTGCCCAGCGTTTCGTTGTACTGTTTGCCGAACATCTTGCCGAACCAGTAATACCACGCGGAGAAGATGGCGAACACGGCACCCAGCGACAGCACATAGTGGAAGTGCGCCACCACATAATAGGTGTCGTGGAAATAGGTATCGACACCGCCGTTTGACAAGAGAACGCCGGTCACACCGCCCACCGTGAACATGAAGATGAAGCCGATCGCCCACAGCATCGGCGTGTCGAACCGGATGGAGCCGCCCCACATGGTGGCGATCCAGCTGAAGATCTTGATGCCGGTGGGCACCGCGATGATCATCGTGGCGGCGGT
>DAITMD010000200.1:0-4731 GCA_036835345.1 Sandarakinorhabdus sp.
GCCGCTGGCCATCACCAACTGCCTGAACTTCGCGTCACCGCAGAACCCGGTGATCATGGGGCAATTGGTGGGCTGCATCGAGGGCATGGCCGAAGCGTGCCGGGCGCTCGACTACCCGGTCGTGTCGGGCAATGTGTCGCTCTACAACGAAAGCCGCGCGACCGGGGGCGGCAATGCCATCCTGCCGACCCCGGCCATTGTGGGCGTGCTGACCGATTACGCAGCGATGATGACGCTGAGTTTCAAGGCGGCGGGCGACGCGATCTGGTTGATCGGCGCTGCCGGCACGCATCTGGGGCAGTCGCTGTGGCTGCGCGAAATCCATGGCCGTGAGGATGGCCCGCCGCCGCCGGTCGATCTGGCAGCGGAGCGCGCGGCCGGTGAACAGGTGGCCGGCCTGATCGCAGCGGGCGCGGTGAACGCGGTGCATGATCTTTCGGATGGCGGGCTGGCGGCGGCGCTGGCAGACATGGCGCTGGCCGGCGGGCTGGGCGCGGTGGTGGATGCGGCGCTGACCGCCGCAAGTGCCTTTGGCGAGGATCAGGGCCGCTATCTGGTAACCGCGCCAGCCGGCGTGGCGATTGCGGGAGCGACCCGCATCGGCACGGTGGGCGGCGATGCGCTGGTGCTGAATGACACGGCGCTGCCCGTGGCCGACATCCGCCGCGCGCATGAGGGCAGGTTGCCGGCGATGATTGGCGGCTGAATTGCCATACGCCGGCAACACGGCCATGCTCTCCTGTGGCTTTCGGGAAGGAGCGACTCATGGGGATGCTGGACGATCTGCTGGCCCAGGCGGGCGGCAACGTGGATATCGGGGCGCTGGCAAGCAAATTCGGGGTTGATCCCGGCATGGCGCAGGATGCGCTGGGGCAGCTGCTGCCGCAGATTGCCGATCCGGGCGTGGACAATGGCGAAGCCGCAGCCGCGGTGGCCGGCAAGACCGGGCTGGACGCAGGCGCACTGATGGCGATGCTGCCGCAATTGCTGGCGGCGGTGCAGGGCGGCGGCGGCGCGGCGCAGGGCGGCGTGCTGGGTCAGCTTGTTTCCGGCCTGCAGGGCGGCCAGGGCGCGGGCGGCGGCATGCTGGGCCAGGTTGCTGGCATGCTGGACCGGGATGGCGACGGCAATCCCCTGAACGATATCATGGGCATGCTGGGCAAGAAGTGACGCCCTCTTGAATGCTGGCCGGGCGGGGCCAGATTCTGCGCATGACCACACTCGCCCTGCGCCTGCCCGCGACCGATGCTGCTGCTGCCCGTGCGCGGGTGGAGCGGCTGGAACATGTGCTGGAAAACGCCATCCGCATCCCGGGCTTGGGCACGCGTATCGGCGCTGATGCCATCATCGGTCTGCTGCCAGGCGGCGGCGATGCGGCGATGGCCGTGCTGGGCCTGTATCTGGTGTGGGAGGCGCGCAATCTGGGCGCATCACGGGTGTTGCTGATGCGCATGCTGGGCAATGTGGCCGTGGATGCGGTGATCGGCAGCGTGCCGGTGGCCGGCGACGTGTTTGATCTTTTCTTCCGATCAAACAGCCGCAACCTGAAGCTGATCCGCAAGCTGCTTTAGCCGAAATCCAGACCAATATCGGCGGCAGGCGCGCTCTGCGTGATGCGGCCGACGCTGATGTAGGTAACGCCGGTTTCAGCGATGGCGCGGATGGTCTGCAGGTTCACCCCGCCGCTGGCTTCGGTCGGCACGCGGCCGGCGATCAGCGCCACGGCCTCGCGCAGCAGCACCGGCCCCATATTGTCGAGCAGCAACCGGTCAGCGCCGGCGGTCAGCGCCGGTTCGATCTGATCGATGCGGTCCACCTCCACCACCACGCCGGTAAGGCCCGCCGCCTTGGCGGCGCGCACGGCTGCGTCCACGCCGCCGGCGACCGCGATGTGATTGTCCTTGATCATCACCCCGTCATCCAGCCGCATGCGGTGGTTGGTGGCACCGCCCATCCGCGTGGCGTATTTTTCAAGGAGGCGCAGGCCGGGCAGCGTCTTGCGGGTATCGAGCAGCACCGCGCCAATGCCGGCGATGGCATCAACATAGGCGCCGGTCATGGTGGCGATGCCGGTAAGATGCTGCACCGTGTTCAATGCCGAGCGTTCCGCCGCCAGCAGCGCGCGGGCGTTGCCGGAAATGCGCATCAGATCGGTGCCGGCCGCCACCGCATCGCCATCCCGCACGAAATGGATGACGGCGCATTCCGGATCGAGCGCACGGAAAAACGCCTCGGCAATCGCCATTCCGGCCACCACCACGGCATCGCGGCTGTCCATCACGGCATCCAGCCGGGCATCGGCGGGGATCACGGCGTTCGACGTGATGTCGCCGCCCGTGCCAAGATCCTCGGCCAGGGTGGCCGCCACGAATGCGGCCAGATCAAAACCGTCAATCACCGCGCACCGGCACCGGCGAGACGCTGCCGGCCATCTCCAGCATCCGGTCCAGGCTGCGCTTGGCCTTCACCCGCACATCTTCCGGCACTTCGATCTGCGGCTTCAGATCGCGCAGCGACAGATAGAGTTTCTCCATGGTGTTCAAGGCCATGAACGGGCAGGTGTTGCAGCTGCAATTGCCGTCTGCCCCCGGCGCGCCAATGAAATTCTTGTGCGGCGCCGCCTTTTGCATCTGGTGGATGATGTTGGGTTCGGTGGCGACGATCACCGTGGGTTCCGGCGAATTCAGCGCATAGTTCAGGATGCCGCTGGTCGCGCCGATATAGTGCGCGAGATCGAGAATGGCGGCCGGACATTCCGGGTGAGCCAGCACGGGTGCGGCGGGATGCTGGGCCTTCAGCTTGAGCAGCTCCGTCACCGAAAAGCGTTCGTGAACGATGCAGGTGCCATCCCACAGCAGCATGTCGCGCCCGGTCTTGCGATTGAGCCAGGCGCCCAGATGCTTGTCGGGCGCGAACAAGATCTTCTGATCGGCCGGCAACTGGTTGATGATCTTTTCGGCGCTTGACGAGGTGACGATGATATCGCTCTCGGCCTTCACCGCCGCCGAACAATTGATATACGTCAACGAGATATGATCCGGATGCGCGCGGCGGAAGCGGGCGAAATCATCGGGCGGGCACGAATCTTCGAGGCTGCACCCGGCCTTCAGATCGGGCAGCACAACGGTTTTCGTGGGCGACAATATCTTGGCCACTTCGGCCATGAACTTCACCCCGCAAAAGGCGATCACATCCGCCTCGGTCGCCGCTGCCTTGCGCGACAGGTCCAGCGAGTCGCCGACGAAATCGGCAATGTCCTGAATTTCGGGCGCCTGATAATAATGCGCCAAAATCACCGCGTTGCGGTCCTTGCGCAGGCGGTTGATCTCGGCCTTCAGATCAAGGGCGGGGCCGCCGCCGATCATGCCAATGCGTGCGTCCATCACGCGTCTCCTGTCTTGAGCCATTGGTCACCGGACGGCATCACTTTTCCGCGCCGTTCCAGATCGATGAGATGCGCCAGCACGCTGCGGCCGGCGGCGGGGTGCAGGCGCTTGTCGACCTGCGCGTACATGGCCGCCACCATTTGCGGAATCGTTACCAGCCCTTCGTCGATGGCGCGCAGCACCTGGGCTTCGCGCTGGCGGCGGTGGGCCAGCAGGTGCTTGGCAAAGCGCTGCGGATCGGTGACGGCTTCGCCGTGGGTGGGGTGATAGATGGCATCATCGCGGCCGATAAGCTTTTGCAAAGACGCCATATAATCGGCCATGTCGCCATCGGGCGGGGCGACCACCGTGGTGCTCCAGCCCATGACGTGATCGCCGGTGAACAGCGCCTTTTCCTGTTCCAGCGCAAAGCAGAGATGGTTGCTGGTGTGGCCGGGCGTGTGCACGGCGGTGAGCGTCCAGGCCCCGTCGCCTTGGCCGCCTGACACGCTGTCGCCATCGGTCAGCACCACATCGGGCGCATAGCTGGCGTCGAACCCGGCATCGGCACGCGGGCCATCATCGCTGAGCACCAGCGGCGCGCAGCCAACCACCAGTGCACCGGTGGCGGCCTTCAGCGCCGGGGCCGCCGGGCTGTGATCCATATGGGTGTGGGTCACGACGATATGCGACACGGTTTCACCGGCAAGTGCCTGCAGCAGCGCATCGATGTGCGCCGGGTCGGCCGGGCCGGGATCGATCACCGCCACCGTCCCCTGCCCCACCACGAAGGTGCCGGTGCCGGTGAAGGTGAACGGCGAGGGATTGCGCGCCAGCAGCCGGCGCACCAGCGGCGATCGCGGCACGAGGTGGCCATAGGCGGCGCTGTCAGGGTGGCTGGCCAAATCCATGGCCTTCATGTGGCAGCGACGCTGGCGGTTGTGAAGGGCGCTTGGCATAAGCAGGACATGGCGGCAGGCGATTGCCGGGCAGGGAGGCATGGATGCAGCAGTTTGACGTGGTGATCGTGGGCGGCGGCCACGGCGGGGCGGCGCAAGCGGCGCAGCTGCGGCAGCGCGGATATGAGGGCAGCATCGCTATCCTGACGGCCGAGCCGGAACTGCCTTATGAGCGCCCGCCGCTGTCGAAGGATTATCTGGCCGGCGAAAAAGGCTTTGACCGGATGCTGCTGCGCCCGCCGGCGTTCTGGGCCGAGCGGAATGTGACCATCCTGCAGTCCACGCGGGTCAGCAAGGTGGATTGGCGTGCCAAGCGGGTGGTCACCGGGGACGGGCCGGTGGCTTATGGCACATTGATCTGGGCGGGCGGCGGCGATGCGCGGCGGCTGAGCTGTGCCGGCCATGAT
>DAITMD010000201.1:0-537 GCA_036835345.1 Sandarakinorhabdus sp.
GGATGGCGGCGTCCAGCCCGACAAACACCGCCTCGCCGATCAGGAAATGCCCGATGTTCAGTTCAGCCAGCGTTGGCAGCGCCGCCACCGGGCCAACATTGTCAAAGGTCAGGCCGTGCCCGGCATGCACCTCCAGACCAAGCGATGCGCCCAGCGCTGCGGCATGGGTGAGCCGCGCCAGTTCGGCGTCCACATCGCCGTCCCCATCATGGGCGTGGGCATAGGGGCCGGTGTGCAGTTCCACCACCGGCACGCCCAGCCGGGCCGAGGCTTCGAGTTGGCGTTCGTCCGGTGCGATGAACAGCGACACGCGGATACCGGCATCCTTCAGCCGCGCCACGATGGGTTGCAGGCTATTGTGCTGCCCCGCCGCGTCCAGCCCGCCTTCGGTGGTGCGTTCGGCGCGGCGTTCCGGCACAATGCAGGCGGCGTGCGGGCGGTGCTTCAGCGCGATGGCCAGCATTTCATCGGTGGCCGCCATTTCCAGATTGATCGGCAGCGCGATACCGGCCGACAGCGAATCCAGATAGGCATCGG
>DAITMD010000201.1:547-4731 GCA_036835345.1 Sandarakinorhabdus sp.
GGCGGTCTTCGCGCAGATGCACGGTGATGCCATCCGCACCGGCCGCCGCCGCCACTTCGGCGGCGCGCAGCGGATCGGGATGCAGGCCGCCGCGCGCGTTGCGGATGGTGGCGACATGATCGATGTTGACGCCGAGACGCAGGTGATTCCGGTTCATGGCTGCTCCGTGCAGGCGGCGGCGCTCAGCAGCGCGTGGCCCAGACCCTTGCCCTGCCAAAGTTCGCCGAATTCGGTTTCGGCGCGGTTGGTCATGGCGATCAGCACGATATTGCGATCGGGCAGGATGAAGTTGCGCGCCTGAATGCCGCCGATGCCGCCGCGGCGTTCGATGATGCGCTGCGGCGTCGCGCAGCCGGCCAGCGGCACGGTGTAGGCCCACTGGCCCAGCGCCGCAAAGCCCAGCTTTGGCTGGCCATCCCACATGGTTTCGCGTGCAGCCTGCGGCAGCAGCCGGCCATCGATCAGCGCCTGATCGAAGCGCCACAGGTCGCGCACCGTGCCGGTGAGCGCACCGGCCGAGGCATAAGCGGCCAGCCGCTGTGCCGGTTCCGGCTTGCCCTCCACCAGCCCCGGCAGATGCGGCCCGGACAGTTGCAGCGAGGCCATTTTCAGCGGCGCGGCGATGCGGGTCTGCACCAGCCGGGCATAGGGTGTGCGGGTCACCGCTTCCAGCAGGCGGCCGGCCACGATATAATCGCAGTTGTCATAATAAAAACTCGCACCCGGCTGATCGCGCACCGGGCCGGCGCACAGGGCATCAAGGCTGGTGCCGGCACCGCTCAGAAAGGCCGCGCCGTCGCCGGCATTGCTGTCGGGCAGGCCGGATTCGTGGCGCAGCAGCATGCGAACAGTGATGCGCGGGCCGGTCGGCCCCTTGAAGCCGGGCAGATATCGGGTGATCGGCGCATCCAGATCGATGCGCCCGGCCGCCACTTCCTGCATCACCAGCGTGGCGGTGATCTGCTTGGTCACCGAAGCCCAGCGCCAGCTGTCGCCGGGCAGAAAATCGCTCGGTGTGCGGGCGCGGATTACCTGCTGCGGCACCCGGGTGCCAAAGCCCCGTTCCAGCGTGACCTTGCCGCCTTCAGACAGCAGGATCATGCCGGCAAAGCCCTGCATGGCCGCCACTTCGGTAACGTGCCCGGCCGGGCCGGGCTGCCCAACCACGGCAATCAGCGCGATCAGCGGGATCATGCCGCGCGGCTCCCCGGCTTCACGGCTGGCAGGGCGGCCAGTTCCGGCGGCAGCGCATCTTCGCTGTAGCTGGGCACATCCAGCCGGATCAGCGGGGTGAACGGCACGCCCAGATCGGCCGTGCCGCCCGAACGATCGACCAGCGCGGCGGCGTGGATCACTTCGCCGCCGGCTGCGGTGATGGCGGCGATGGCTTCGCGGCTGGACAGCCCGGTGGTCACCACATCTTCCATCAACAGCACCGGCTGCCCCGGCTCCACCCGGAAACCGCGCCGCAGTTCGAATGTGCCGGTGGGGCGTTCGACGAACATGGATTGCACCCCCAGCACGCGCGCCAGTTCATGGCCGCAGATCAGCCCGCCCATCGCCGGCGCGATCACGGCGCTGATGCGCGCCTTCACGGCGGCGGGGATTTTCGCGGCCAGCGCGCGCGCCAGCCGTTCTGCCCGCGCCGGGTCCATCAGCACGCGCGCGCACTGCAGATAACGCGGCGAGCGCAGGCCGGACGACAGGATGAAATGGCCTTCCAGCAGCGCCTGCGCAGCGCGAAATTCGGCCAGCACGTCGTCGTCGGTCATGATTGCTCCCGTCATTGCTGCCGCACCCGATCGGCGCTGACCACCGATTTCACCTGCCGCAGCGCGTTCAATATGGTGGCCAGATGCGCGGTGCTTTCCACTTCGATATCCACGATGTCGGTGTGAAATTCGCGGTCGCGGTGCTTCAGCGCCAGCCCGACGATATTGGCATTGTGCGCCGCGATGCTGGCCGCCAGGCTGGCCAGCGCGCCGGGCTGGTTGTGCACCACCACCATGATGCGCGCGGCGGCGCCGGCGGTTTCAGAACCCCATTTCACATCCAGCCACTCGCCGCTTTCATCGGCAAGGTCGCCGCAGTCGATGCCGTGCACGGTGATCGGGCCATCGGGGTGGCGAATGCCGACGATGCGATCCCCCGGCACCGGCCGGCAATTGTCGCACAGCAGGAAGCCCACCCCCGGAGTCAGCCCTTCGATGGAGATGGCGGCGGCCACTTTCGCCTTGGCCGACCTTGGCTTGCGCGCGGTGGCGGCAGCGGTGACGCCGGGCACCAGCGCTTCGGCAACCTGATCGTCCGACAGGCGATTTTCGGCCATCGCCAGCTCCAGCGCCTGCTGGTCGTGCAGCTTCAGCCGGCCCAGTGCCGGGCCCAGCAGTTCGTCACTCAGCGCGATCTTCAGCCGTCCTGCCACGGCCTCCAGCAGCTTGCTGCCCATCGCCTGCAATTCCTCGCGGCGTTTGTGGCGCACGTGGCGGCGGATGGCGGCTCTGGCCTTGGCGCTGGCAACGAATGCCTCCCACGCCGGATCGGGCGCTTTCACCTTGCCCTTCATGATCTCCACCTGATCGCCGTTCACCAGCCGGGTGCGCAGCGGCACCACGCGGCCGTTGACCTTGGCACCAACGCAGGTGTCGCCCAGATCGCTGTGCACGGCATAGGCGAAATCCACCGGCGTGGCATCGCGCGGCAGCTGATACAGCTCGCCCTTGGGCGTGAAGGCGAACACCTGATCCTGGAACATCGCCAGCCGGGCGTTTTCCAGCAGCTCTTCCGGGCTGGAGGCATCCTGCAGCACATCGAGCAGATCATCCAGCCACGGATAGGCCTCGCGCGCCTTGGCGCCATCGCTGCCCTGCTTGTAGGCCCAGTGCGCTGCCAGGCCATATTCGGCCTCCTCGTGCATCAGCCGGGTGCGGATCTGGACTTCGATGCGCGCCTGCTCCCCGCCTAGCAGCACCGATGAGTGCAGCGAGCGATAGCCGTTGGGCTTGGGCGTGGAGATGAAATCCTTGAAGCGCCCCGGCACCATCGGCCAGCGGCCATGCACGATGCCCAGCGCCCGGTAACAATCGGTCTCGTCGTCCACGATGACGCGAAAGGCCATCACGTCCGACAATTGTTCGAAGCTCATCTGCCGCGCCTGCATCTTGCGCCAGATCGAATAGGGCCGCTTTTCCCGCCCGGTCACGCTGGCGGCGAGCCCCTTGGATCTGAGCAGCCCCTCCAGCGATCCGGTGATGCGGTGCACGTTGGCGCCGGTGGTCTCGCGCAGGCGGGCCATGCGCTGGCTGATCACGTCGCTGGCTTCGGGTTCAAGATGGCGGAAGGCCAGTTCCTGCATCTCTTCCATGAAGCCGTACATGCCGATGCGTTCGGCCAGCGGTGCATAGATGTCCATCGTTTCGCGGGCGATACGGCGGCGCTTTTCCTCCTTCGCGATGTGGTGCAGCGTGCGCATGTTGTGCAGCCGGTCCGCCAGCTTGACCAGCAGCACGCGGATGTCGTTCGACATGGCCAGCAGCAGCTTGCGCAGATTTTCGGCCTGACGCTCGCTTTCGGTCTGCGCTTCGATCTTGGACAATTTGGTGACGCCGTCCACCAGCCGGCCCACGTCCGGCCCGAACAGGCGTTCGATCTGTTCCTGCGTGGCCACCGTATCCTCGATCGTGTCGTGCAGGATGGCGGTGGCGATCGTCTTGTCGTCCAGTTTCAGATCGGTGAGGATGCCGGCTACCTCGATCGGGTGGCTGAAATAGGGATCGCCGCTGGCCCTGAGCTGCCGGCCGTGGGCTTTGACTGAAAACACATAGGCGCGGTTCAGCAGATCCTCGTCGGCATCGGGATCATAGGCTTTCACCCGTTCCACAAGTTCATACTGGCGCAGCATCGCCTATTATCTTGGGGGGGATTGTGGGCGGGGGCAAGGGTGGTGGGCTTGGTGCGTGTGGCCGCAGCCGGCGGCGGAGCCGCCGAGTCTGCTTGGGGTGCCGAGGAAGACAGGAAAAGAACAAGGGGCGTGGCGGAGCCACGCCGTCGGACGACTCACGAAAAAGGCGGCCTGAGGGCCGCCTTTTTTGGTCGCCGGCCGGAATGCGCCGAGTCTCGAAATAGCTCCGCTATTTCGTGCCGGCTTATTCGTACTCTCCGCCCATGTTCTGGTTGCGCGGCGG
>DAITMD010000202.1:0-4720 GCA_036835345.1 Sandarakinorhabdus sp.
GGGGCCTGCAAGGCGGAGCATTTTCCGCGCGTCGATCCGGTGGTGATCATGCTGGCGGTGCGCGGCGAACATGCGCTGATCGGGCGCGGGCCGCGCTTTCCGCGCCGTTTCCTGTCGGCGCTGGCCGGTTTCGTGGAGCCGGGCGAGAGCCTGGAGGAAGCCGTGCGCCGCGAATTGTGGGAGGAGGCCGGCATCACCTGCGGCCGCGTGCGCTATCTGGCCAGCCAGCCGTGGCCCTTCCCGTCCAGCCTGATGATCGCCGCCTTTGCCGAAGCCGATGGTTACGAAGTGAAGCTGGACGAGGAGGAGATCGAGGAGGTGCGCTGGGTGACGCGCGACGAGGTGCGCGCCGCGCTGGCGGGGGAAGGCGACTGGCTGGCCCCGCCGCCGCTGGCGATTGCCCACACGCTGCTGAAGGCGTGGTTGGAGGACGGGTTGGACGCAGGCGCTTAAGCCGCCGCCCGTTCCCTCACCAGCGCCAGCGCTTCGGCCGGCGGCATGGGTTTGCCGAACAGATAGCCCTGCGCCTGCGTGCAGCCCAGTTGCCGGCACAGTTCAAAGGCGGCGCGGGTTTCGGTGCCTTCGGCCGTGGTGGCCATATCCAGGCTGCCGGCCAGCCGCACGATGGCCTGAATGATGGCCCCGGCTTCGTTTTCGGCCCCGTCATCGCCCATCGCGGCGGCGCGCTGCACAAAGCTGCGATCGATCTTGATGCGGGCAAAACTGGCCTTCTTCAGCGTGCCCAGCGAGGAATAGCCGGTGCCGAAATCATCCAGCGCGAAGGTGACGCCCATGTCGGTCAGGCGGGCCAGCACGGCACTGATCGCCGGCTTTTCGGCCAGGAACAGGCTTTCGGTGATTTCCAGTTCCAGCCGCGGCGGCGCGACCTTGTGGCGTTTGAGCGCCGCCGCGATGATACTTGGCAATTCGGTATCTTCCACCTGCGCTGCCGACAGGTTCACCGCGATGCCAACATGTTCGGGCCAGTGCGCCGCCTGCGCC
Organism: Sandarakinorhabdus sp.; assembly: GCA_036835345.1. Lineage (GTDB taxonomy): Bacteria > Pseudomonadota > Alphaproteobacteria > Sphingomonadales > Sphingomonadaceae > Sandarakinorhabdus. The sequence goes on from DAITMD010000202.1 coordinate 1,003, forward strand.
AGCGCCGCATCGATTACCCAGTGGCCGATCGGCACGATCAGCCCGGTTTCCTCGGCCAGCGGGATGAAATCCAGCGGCGGCACGTCGCCCAGTTCGGGATGCCGCCAGCGCAGCAGCGCTTCAAAGCCGGTGACGCGTTCATCCGCCGCATCCACGATCGGCTGGAACATCAGCGCCAGCTGCCCGCGCGCCAGCGCATCGCCCAGATCCGCCTCCAGCTTGCGGCGCTGAGCGGCGGCCTGCGCCAGATCGGCGGTGAAGCGCAGCGCCGCGCCGCGGCCCTGTTCCTTCACCCGGTAGAGCGCCAGATCGGCGGATTTCAGCAGCGCTTCGGGCGTGGCGGCATCCTGCGGCGCACTGGCCCAGCCCACCGATGCGCCGATGATCGCGCTGCCGCTGTGCGCCTCGTCCCCCAGCGCGAAGGGCAGCGCCAGTTCCCTGACGATGCGCGCTGCCAGCCGGCTGGCGCGTGTTTCGCTGCCATCGGGCATCACCACGGCAAATTCATCGCCGCCCAGCCGGGCGATGGTCGCCTCCCCCTTCACGATGCCCTGCAGGCGCTGCGCCACCTGGCGCAGCAGCATGTCGCCGGCGGCATGGCCGAAACAATCGTTCACCGCCTTGAACCGGTCCAGATCGACGAACAGCAGCGCGGCCGGGCGCTGGCTGCGGCAGGCGCGGTCCACCACGTCGTCCAGCACTTCGCGGAACAGGCTGCGATTGGCCAGCCCGGTGAGTGGATCGAACCGCGCCAGCTGCGCGATGCGTTCATGGGCACGGCGGCTTTCGGTCACGTCGCGGCCCACGCCCCTGTATCCGGCGAACAGCCCCTCGGCAAAGCGCGGCGTGCCCGACAGCGCCCACCATCTGAGGTCGCGGCCCAGCGGCACCGGCACCACCAGATCGCGAAACGGCTGCCGCTTGCCCAGCGCATGGGCCAGCGCCGCCGTGTTGGCGCCGCCGTGCACCGGATCGAGCAGCGCCAGCAGCGGCTGCCCCAGAAGATCGGCCGGCCGCCGCCGCGCCACATCAGCAAAGCGCGGCGAGACGTGGCTCATGCGGCCCAGCGCATCCAGTTCGATCAGCCAGTCCGACCCGTTGGCCTCATATTCATTCAGCAAGAGCCGCACCACCTCGCCCTGATCGTTCAGCTCCGCCTCGATCTTCAGCCGGGCCATGGCGCCGTGGGTGATCACATAGGCGCTGCGCAGTTTCATCACCACGAAGGTCACCAGCCCCAGCCACACCAAAGGATGATCCAGCGGCGCGGCAGCCGGCACCGCCAGCGCCATGCCGCCCACCACCAGCCCCGAAACCAGCAGCACGGCCACCGGCATCATCAACGCACTGTTGCAGGTGCACACCAGGAAAATCAGCGATTCCAGCATCATCACCGATTGCGCCGGGGCATCCAGCGCCGGCAGCAGGGTGATGGTCAAGCCGGCCCACAGCAGCGCCAGCGCGGCGATTTCGGCCGTGGCCCGCCAGTATCGGCCCAGGCTGATCTGATGGCTGCGGCCGCCCTCCCGCGTGCGCAGCGCCCGCCATGTCCAGATCATGCTCAGCAGCACGATGCCGCCCAGCCACGGCAGCAGCGCCGGGAACGGCACCGCCCGGCCAAAGCTGGCCAGGATGGCGACCAGGTTGATGCCCAGCAGCACGACATTGAACGGCACATTGGCGTTCAATTGGGCCAGCTGATAAAAGCGCACTCCGGCCCAGAAGCCTTCGCGGCCCTGCGCGAAACCCAGCACCTGTTTCCAGCCCAGATCGCGCACCTGCCGTACTGGCGGCACCAGCATTGCGGTCATGCCTGCACTCCCTTTGCCGTGGCCGGCGTTCAACGCATTCTCAACGGCCGGGCGGGCGGCGGATTGAATCAGGCCATTATTGGTGCTTGGCAGCGGCGGCCATGTTCCTTAATTGTTCACCGATGGAGCCTGTGCCCGCCCGCGATTCCGAACCTGCCAGTCTTGCGGCCAATCTGCCCGGCTGGCTGGCCGGGCTGAACGCGCCGCAGCGCGAGGCGGTGCTGACCACCGAAGGCCCGGTGCTGATCCTGGCCGGGGCCGGCACCGGCAAGACGCGCGCCCTCACCGCGCGGCTGGCGCATATCCTCTACAGCCGGCTGGCGTTCCCGTCACAGGTGCTGGCCGTCACCTTCACCAACAAGGCGGCGCGCGAAATGCGGGAGCGCACCATGGGCCTGCTTGGCCCGATGGGCGAAGGCCTGCCGTGGCTGGGCACGTTTCACGCGCTGTCGGCAAAGATGCTGCGCCGCCACGCCGGCCTGGTGGGGCTGACCAGCGATTTCACCATTCTTGATACCGATGATCAGCTGCGCCTGCTGAAACAGGTGATTGCCGAAGCCAATATCGACGACAAGCGCTGGCCGCCAAAACAGTTGATGAGCCTGATCGACCGCTGGAAAAACCGCGGCCTGCTGCCCCCTGACGTGCCGCCGGGCGAAAGCCATGCCTTTGCCGACGGCATGAACGGCGGCGGGGCTGCGCTCTATGCCCGCTATCAGCAACGGCTCGTCAGCCTGAACGCCTGCGATTTCGGTGATCTGCTGCTGCACATGCTGGCCATTTTTCGCAGTCACGGCGATGTGCTGGCCGAATATCGCAGCCGCTTCCGCTATGTGATGGTGGACGAATATCAGGACACCAACAGCGCCCAGCACCAATGGCTGAAATCGCTGGTGAATGATGCGCGCAACATCGCCTGCGTGGGCGATGACGATCAATCCATCTATAGCTGGCGCGGCGCGGAAGTATCGAACATCCTGGCGTTCGAGCAGGATTTTCCCGGCGCGAAGATGATCCGGCTGGAACAGAATTACCGGTCGACCCCCAATATCCTGGGCGCGGCCAACGCGCTGATCGCCAATAATCGCGGCCGGCTGGGCAAGGCGCTGTTCACCAACATCACCGCCGGCGAAAAAGTGGCGGTGACCAGCGTTTGGGACGGGCCGGAAGAGGCGCGGCTGGTGGGCGACGAGGCCGAACGGCTGGCGCGCGGCGGCGCATCCTTGAACGACATGGCGATCCTGGTGCGCGCCCAGTTCCAGACGCGCCTGTTCGAAGACCGGTTCATCGCCATCGGCCTGCCCTATCGCATCGTGGGGGGCTTTCGATTCTACGAACGTGCCGAAGTGCGCGACGCGCTGGCCTATCTCAGGCTGGTGGCCGGGCCGGACGATGCGCTGGCGTTTGAACGCATCGTCAATCTGCCCAAGCGCGGCCTGGGCGACAAGGCGATGCAGACGATGCACGCCGCCGCGCGCAGCATGGACGTGCCGCTGCCGCGCGCCGCGCTGGCGCTGTGTGACAGCGACCGCCTGACTCCGGCGGCACGGCGGTCGCTGCGGGGCTTTTTCACCGATCTGGCGCGCTGGCGCGATGCCGCCGCCACCCTGTCGCACGTCGAACTGGCGGAGATGGTGCTGGAGGAATCGGGCTATGTCGCCATGTGGCAGGCGGAAAAATCCACCGAAGCCGATGGCCGCATCGACAATCTGAAGGAACTGGTGCGGGCGATGGGCGATTATCCCGGCCTGACCGCGTTTCTGGAACATGTCGCGCTGGTGATGGACAATGATGCGCAGGGCGATGGCGAGAAGATCACCATCATGACCCTGCACGCCGCCAAGGGGCTGGAGTTTGATCATGTCTTCCTGCCCGGCTGGGAGGAAGGCGTGTTCCCCAGCCAGCGT
>DAITMD010000203.1:0-4712 GCA_036835345.1 Sandarakinorhabdus sp.
GGTAATCACCGGCGCGGCGGCCGTATTGTCCGCCTCCACCCCGCCAGCAAAGCCCGCGCGCTGCACGCTCATAGACCTGAGATAATAGAGGGATTTGATGCCCAGTTCCCAAGCCCGGTAGTGCAGCATCAGCAGATCCCATTTCTCCACATCGGCCGGGATGAACAGATTGAGCGATTGCGCCTGGTCAATATAGGGCGTGCGGTCAGCGGCAAGTTCCACCATCCAGCGCTGATCGATTTCAAAGGCGGTGCGATAAGTGGCCTTTTCCTCCGGCGTCAGGAAATCCAGATGCTGCACCGAACCGCCATGTTCCAGCATGGAGTTCCACACCGCATCGCTGTTCTTCGCCTTGGAAATCAGCAGCTTCTCCAGATAGGGATTCTTGACGACGAAGCTGCCCGACAGCGTCTTGTGGGTGTAGACGTTGGCCGGGATCGGCTCCACGCAGGCCGAGGTGCCGCCGCAGATGATGCTGATGCTGGCGGTGGGCGCAATCGCCATCTTGCAGGAAAACCGCTCCATCACGCCCATGTCGGCGGCATCCGGGCACGGGCCGCGTTCGGCCGCCAGCGTCATGGAGGCCTGATCCACCTGGGCGCGGATATGCTTGAACATCTTCATGTTCCAGCTTTTCGCCATGGCGCCTTCAAAGGCGATTCCCCGCGCCTGATAGAAGCTGTGCAGCCCCATCACGCCCAGCCCGACCGAGCGTTCACGCGCCGCGGCATAGGCGGCCCGCGCCATCGCCGGCTCGGCCCGATCGATATAATCCTGCAGCACGTTATCAAGGAAGCGCATGCAATCCTCGATGAAGCGCGGATGATCGTGCCACTGGTCCCAGGTTTCCAGGTTCAGCGACGACAGGCAGCACACGGCGGTGCGATCATTGCCCAGATGGTCCGGCCCGGTGGGCAGGGTGATTTCCGAGCAGAGATTGGAAGTCGACACCTTCAGGCCCAGATCGCGCTGATGCTTGGGCATCGTGCGGTTCACTTCATCGATGAAGATGATGTACGGCTCTCCGGTGGCCAGCCGGGTTTCCACCAGCTTGGTGAACAGCGCGCGCGCATCCACTTCGGCGCGCTTCTCCCCGGTCTTGGGGCTGACCAGATCGAAGCTGGTGCCATCGCGCACGGCTTCCATGAACTTGTCGGTAATCAGCACGCCGTGATGCAGGTTGAGCGCCTTGCGGTTGAAATCGCCGGACGGCTTGCGGATTTCCAGGAACTCCTCGATCTCCGGGTGCGACACGTCCAGATAGACGGCGGCCGAACCGCGGCGCAGCGAGCCCTGCGAAATTGCCAGCGTGAGCGAATCCATCACCCGCACGAACGGGATGATGCCGCTGGTCTTGCCATTCAGGCCCACCGGTTCGCCGATGCCGCGCACATTGCCCCAATAGGTGCCGATGCCGCCGCCGCGCGAGGCCAGCCAGACATTTTCATTCCAGGTGCCGACAATGCCGTCCAGACTGTCGGCCACGCTGTTCAGATAGCAGCTGATCGGCAGGCCGCGCCCGGTGCCGCCGTTCGACAGTACCGGCGTGGCCGGCATGAACCACAATTGGCTGATATAATCGTACAGCCGCTGCGCGTGATCTTCATCATCGGCATAGGCCGACGCAACCCGGGCAAACAGATCCTGATAAGATTCGCCGGGCAGCAGATAGCGATCGTCCAGCGTATCCTTGCCGAAATCGGTGAGCAGCGCGTCACGGCTGCGATCAACGATGACATGGAATTTCCACGGCAGTATATCGCTGGACCCCGGTTTGGCGGATTTGGCTGTAGGTGCAGCCGAAGCCGCTGCCGCCAACACACCGGCCGCCAGCGTTGCCGCCAGCTGATCGCCGCTGGCCGCACCACTGCCGGCTGACACGTCATCGTGCCGATCCTGCGTGGTCATCTCCCCAGCGGCCAAACCTGTGCCTGCGTCACTCATCCGGAACTCACTCATCTGTCACTTCGCCCCTCTATCATAGGAGGGGAACAAATCGGGGTCACGCACTCATTTGCCGCAGCCGTGCTTATCCCCGATATCCACAGGCTGCCCTCTCCAGGCACCTGCCAGTCCCCCGCCCATATTCTCGCCGATGCCACCAGAACTTGTGTCTGGCTGTCATCAACACGCAATGGATAGTGCCACAGATGAATCGGTGCGCAAGCCCCAAAACGCGTCTTGACGCGCCGAAACGATTGAATCGGTTGGATTCGTCCCCAGCCTATCTGCCGCAGTGCAGCGCGGGTGAAGCACGGGCAAATCCATCAACGGCTTGGCGCGAACTGCTGCAATCGCGCGCCAGATTCGGAATGCCCCAACTGGACGCCGCCAGCCGCCCCGCCTATTCTGATCGTCTGCCACCGTGGCCATTTTGCAACATCCGCCCGCCCCGCCGGCCGGCGCCAGGAGCCTTCCCCAATGACCGTGATCCGCGAAGAGGATGTCATCACATCGGTGGCCGATGCGCTGCAGTACATCAGCTATTTCCACCCGATGGATTATATCACCGCGCTGGGCCGGGCCTATGAACTGGAAGAATCGCCAGCCGCCCGCGATGCCATCGCCCAGATCCTGACCAACAGCCGCATGTGCGCCGAAGGCCACCGCCCGATCTGCCAGGATACCGGCATCGTGGTGGTGTTCGTGAAAGTGGGCATGAACGTGCGCTGGCAAGCCACGAAAACATTGGAAGAAATGATCAACGAAGGGGTGCGCCGGGCCTATCTGCACCCGGAAAACAAGCTGCGCGCCTCCATCGTGGCCGATCCGGCCTTCACCCGGGTCAACACCCGCGACAACACGCCGGCGGTGGTGCACGTGGAGCTGGTCGCCGGCGATGCGGTGGACATCATCGTGTCGGCCAAGGGCGGCGGCAGCGAGAACAAGGCGCGCTTTGCCATGCTGAACCCCAGCGATTCCATCCGCGACTGGGTGGTGAACACCCTGCCCGGCATGGGCGCCGGCTGGTGTCCGCCCGGCATGCTTGGCATCGGCATCGGAGGATCGGCCGAAAAGGCCATGATATTGGCCAAGAAATCGCTGATGGACCCGATCGACATGGCGGAACTCAAGGCGCGCGGGCCGGCCAATCCCATTGAGGAACTGCGCATCGAACTGCACGATGCGGTGAACGATCTGGGCATCGGCGCGCAGGGGCTGGGCGGGTTGTCCACCGTGCTGGACGTGAAGATAATTGATACCCCCACCCACGCTGCCTCCAAGCCAATTGCGATGATTCCCAATTGCGCCGCCACCCGCCACGCGCATGTCACGCTTACCGGCAACGGCCCCGCCTATCTGCCGCCGCCTGATCTGGATGCATGGCCCAAGGTCAACTGGACGCCCGACAAGGCGGCGAGGAAGGTCAATCTGGCGAACCTCACACCGGCAGAAGTGGCCAGCTGGCAGCCGGGCGACCGGCTTCTGCTCAGCGGCACCATGCTCACTGGCCGCGATGCGGCGCACAAGCGCCTCGCCGACATGATCGCGCGCGGCGAGCCGCTGCCGGTCGATTTCACCAATCGCGTCATCTATTATGTCGGCCCGGTCGATCCGGTGGCCGGCGAAGCTGTGGGTCCGGCCGGCCCGACCACAGCAACGCGCATGGACAAGTTCACCGAAGTCATGCTGGCCAGGACCGGCCTGATTGCCATGATCGGCAAGGCAGAACGCGGCCCCGCAGGGATCGAGGCGATCAAGCGCCACAAGGCCGCCTATCTGATGGCCGTGGGCGGTGCGGCCTATCTGGTATCCAAGGCGATCACCGGCGCGCGCGTGGTGGCCTTCGCCGATCTGGGCATGGAAGCCATTTACGAGTTTGATGTGAAGGACATGCCGGTGACGGTTGCTGTCGACAGCCAGGGCACCAGCGTGCACCAGACCGGCCCGGCCGACTGGCGCGCCCGCATTGCGGCGGCTCGCGCGGTGCAACCGGCCTGAGGCAGGATCCGTTCAGCAACGGGAAATTAGGCCTGCGGCTCTATGCTGGCTGCAGCGTGCCGTCTGCGGGAGGGAAATGATGGGGATTGATGCAGGATCATCGGGGCGCTGCAGCCATGTAGCAATGCTGGTTCTGGCAGGCGGCCTGATCTTGGCCGGATGCAGCATGGGCAGCCGGGATGCACCGCCGCCAGCCGTGACTGCGATACGGCCGGCCGCACCGCCGCCAGCGGAAGCCGCCATATTGGAGGGTGCCAATGATACCTCCACGGCAGAAATGATCTGGTCACTGCGCGGCGGCCTGAACGTGGCGGCACTTCAATGCGGCAACCATTCTCTTTCAGATAATTACAACAAGTTTCTTAAGTTTCATCGCAGCATATTGAACGAAGCCTATGCCGCTGAACAGGCGCGATATGGCAAGATCCATGGCCGGGCCGGGGTCGCTCGCCATGATGCCGATATGACCCGGCTGTACAATCGCTTTGCCAACATGCCGAACCGTTCGCGCTATTGCGGGGACGCGGCCCGCCTGGCGGCGGAACTGGCCAGCCTGCCGTCTGACCGGCTGCCGGCCGTGGCGCGGCGGGGGCTATCCCGGCTCGATCCGGCGGCCCCGGCGATTGTCAACGCCGCGCGGTAACGCGGCAAGCCATCAACGCCGCGCGGTAACGCGGCAAGCCATCACTCTGGCGCGGTAACGGCCGCCACCATCGCGTCATACGCCGCCATGGTCAGCGCCATATACCCGCGGTTGCTGGCCACCGGGT
>DAITMD010000204.1:0-4708 GCA_036835345.1 Sandarakinorhabdus sp.
TCGGCGCTGGGCCTGCTGATTGCCGGCGTCGTGCACCCCTGGGGCCGGCTGGCGCGCTGGCCGTGGCTGGAAATCGGTGTGATCGGGCTGCTGGTGGCCTTGCCGCACACCTTCATCGTGGTGGTGGCCAGCGTCGTCACCTTCGGTGCAGACCTGGTGGATATCGGCACGGTGGTCCGCTTTTTCTGCGCCGTGCTTCCGGTGTCGCTGGTGATGACGGCGATCAATTTCCGCAGCAAGCCCCGCCTGGTGCCGGTGCCGATGCCGGTGCCGGCGCCCAAGGCTGAGCCGGCCCCACCTGCGCCCGCGCCCGCTGCCATGCCGCCCGCCTTTGCCGAACGCCTGCCGCCGCGGCTGCGCGCCGGGCGCCTGCTGGCGCTGGCGGCGGAGGATCATTATCTGCGCGTCCACACCGATCAGGGCGGCGATCTGGTGCTGATGCGCATGGCCGATGCGGCGGCCTTGCTGGCCGATGTGCCGGGTGCGCGGGTGCACCGCAGCTGGTGGGTGGCCCGCGCCGCCGTGATCGGCAGCCGGCGCGATGGCGACCGGCTGTGGCTGCAGCTGGAAAGCGGCCTCGAAGTGCCGGTCAGCCGCACATCCCGGCGCGATCTGGCGGCCGATGGCTGGCTCTGATCGCGGCTATCGGCGCGTCACTTGCCGCCGGCCGGCCCGCCGAACGTCACATAGAATTTGCGGTAGCCGGCGGTTTTCCAATTGCCTTTCCAGCCCTTGGGAATGGTCACACCATCGCCGGCCTTGACATTGATCACCGATCCGTCGGCCGAGGTGAGCGTGACGCCGCCCTCCAGGAAATACATGAACTCGTCTTCCGGATAGGCTTCGATATCGCTGTCCGATGCGGTGGCGGCATAGATGCCGGCCGAGGATTTGTCTGCGGTCTGCAGCATCTCGACCCATTTGGTCGTGTGCCCGTCCTTGGTTTCGATGATGGCTCTGGGCGAATTGAAGATGCCGCCTCTGGCCTCCTCGGCGGTGATGATCGCCGGTTTGGCCGGCTGTGCCGCCGACGGAAGGGTGATGGCCGCAGTGATCGCGGCGGCCAGAAAATTGTGCTTCGCCATGCCCGGTCTCCTCAAAAGACCGAAACTATGGCCTGCGCCCGGCGCTTCCACAATTGCCCGTTTACCCCGCCCGCACCAGCGTGCCCGCGCCCTTGCGGGTGAAGATTTCCAGCAGCAGCGCGTGCGGCACCCGGCCATCCAGGATGACAGCGGCATCCACCCCGCCGTCCACCGCCGCCACGCAGGTTTCCAGCTTGGGGATCATGCCGCCGGTGATGGTGCCTTCGGCCACCAGCGCGGCGATATCGGCCGGCGTCAAATCGGTGAGCAGCGCGCCGTCCCTGCCCAGCACGCCGGCCACGTCGGTCAACAGGAACAGGCGGGCGGCGTTCAATGCGCCGGCAATCGCGCCGGCCATGGTATCGGCGTTGATATTATAGGTGTGGCCATCGCCGCCCACCGCCACCGGGGCAATCACCGGCACGATGCCGGCGGCAACCAGCGTGTCGATGATGCTGCGGTCCACGCTGGCCGGTTCGCCCACGAACCCCAGATCCACCGCCTGTTCGATGGCGCTGCCCGGATCCTTGGTGGTGCGCTCCACCTTGGTGGCGGTGACCAGAGCGGCATCCTTGCCGCTGATGCCCACCGCGCGGCCGCCGGCCTGGGCGATATGCGCCACGATTTCCTTGTTGATGCTGCCGGCCAGCACCATTTCCGCCACCTCCGCCGTGGCCGCATCCGTCACGCGCAATCCGTCCACGAACCGGCTTTCAATGCCCAGCCGTTTCAGAAGGCTGCCGATCTGCGGCCCGCCGCCGTGCACCACCACCGGGTTGATGCCCACGGCTTTCAAGAGCACGATATCCTCGGCAAAATCCCGCGCCCGTTCGGCATCGCCCATGGCGTGGCCGCCATATTTCACCACGAAAATCTTGCCGGCATAGCGTTGCAAGTAAGGCAACGCCTCGATCAGCGTTTCCGTCTTGGCCAGCATGTCGGGATGGGGATCGTTGGCGCTCATCTCGTCTCACCGCGTCGGCACGGGTTCTGGCCCGCTGTAATCATAAAAACCCCGGCCGGATTTGCGGCCCAGCCAGCCGGCCTCCACATGTTTCACCAGCAGCGGTGCCGGGCGATATTTGGGGTCGCCCGTCCCGCTTTGCATCACCTGCATGATGCTCAAAAGCGTATCCAGCCCGACGAAATCCGCCAGCGCCAGCGGCCCCATCGGGTGATTGGCGCCCAGTTTCAGGCCGCTGTCGATATCCGCCACGCTGCCCACCCCGTCGCCCAGCGCAAAGATCGCTTCGTTCAGCATCGGGCACAGCACGCGATTGACGATGAAGGCCGGTGCATCGCCTGCCAATATCGCCGTCTTGCCCAGCCGCGCCGCAAACGCCTGCATGGCGGCGCGCGTGGCATCGGATGTGGCCAGGCCGGGAATGATCTCCACCAGCGCCATCAGCGGCACCGGGTTGAAGAAGTGCAGCCCGCAGAACCGATCCGCCCGGCCGGTCGCCGCTGCCAGCCTTGTGATGGAGATGGAACTGGTGTTGCTGGCCAGCAGCGCCTCGGGTTTCAGCACGCTGTTCAGGCCGGCGAAGATGCTGCCCTTCACGGCCTCGTTCTCGGTCGCGGCCTCGATCACCAGATCGGCGGCGGCGAAATCTTCGGTGTCGGTGGTCAGGCGGATGCGCGCCAGCGCCGCCTCGGCTTCGGCCTCGCTCAGCACGGCCTTGCTCACCTGCCGGGCCATGTTCTTCGCAATCGTGGCTTTTGCCGCCTCGCAGCGCGCCATCGCCACGTCCGACAGGATCACATCATATCCCGCCTGCGCCGCCACATGGGCGATGCCGTTTCCCATCAGGCCCGCGCCGATCACCCCGATGCTTTGCATCACGTCCCTTTCGTCCCGTCATTGGCTGCCTGTGGGGCGATAGCAGGCGCATGCGACACGGGGAAGGCACGGCCGCTGAGAAACCGGACCGGCGCAGCGCCGGCACCGTGCGGCGAAATCTGTGTTGGATTGACGCGGCGGCCGGGCTATTCAAGCGCACCGGCGCCGGGGCATTCCGGGTTGCGGGGCCATGAAGGGGAGTTTCTTTGATGATCACCAGGTTCGGAACGACGATGCTGATTGGCGCTGCGGCGCTGGCGCTGGCCGCCTGCTCGCAGGAAGCCAAGGACGCCACCACCGAAGCCGCTGAAACCGTTGCGGAAGACACCGCAGCCGTGGCCGATGATGCCGGCGCTGCCGTGGAAGGCGCTGCCGATGCCACGGGCGCTGCCGTTGAAGGCGCCGCCGCTGATGTTGGCGCTGCCGCCGATGCCGCCGGCAGCAAGATGGATGCCGCCGCCGCCGGTGCCGCGGCCGACGTGAAGGACGCCGCTGCGGGCATGAAGGCCGAAGCCGGCAAGGCGCTGGAAAAGGCCGGCGAAAAGCTGCAGCAGTAAGCAGCGCGCCAGTTGCGCAAAGGGCGGGCTGGCCTTCATGGCCGGTCCGCCCTTTTCGTTCAGTTCACCTTGCGTGTCCGCCCGGCCCAATAAGGTTCGCGCAGATCCTTCTTCAGGATCTTGCCGCTGGGATTGCGCGGCAGCGCGTCGATGAAATCGACGGATTTGGGCACTTTATATCCGGCGATGCGCGCCCGCGCGAAGGCAATCAACTCGTCTGGCGCCACCTCGGCGCGCTTGACCACGATGGCCTTCACCGCCTCGCCCCATTTTTCATCCGGCACGCCGATCACGGCGCAATCGGCGACGGCGGGGTGTTCGTGCAGGGCGTTTTCCACTTCCGCCGGATAGACATTCTCGCCGCCGGACACGATCATGTCCTTCACGCGGTCGTGGATGTAAAGATAGCCGTCTGCATCCAGATAGCCGGCGTCGCCGGTGTGATACCAGCCGTCCACCACCGCCTTGGCCGTGGCCTCGGGCTTGCCGTGATAGCCGGTCATCACGCTGACCGAGCGGATGCAGATTTCCCCCACTTCGCCCACCGGCAGTTCGCGGCCATCGCCGTCGATGATCTTCACCTCGTTGCCCACACAGGGCTTGCCGCAGCCGCGCATCCGGTCATTGCCGGCCGGATCATGATCGGCCGGCGACAGGCTGACCACCGTACCGCAGGTTTCGGTGGCGCCATAACATTGCACGAAGCCGGCATTGGGAAAGGCCTGCATCGACCGGCGCAGCACATCCAGCGGAATCGGCGAGGCACCATAGAACAGCGCGGTCACCGATGTCAGATCGGGCACAGCCGATTCTGGCGCGCGTTCCAGATGGTTGCAGATCGCCAGCAGCACCGCCGGCACGGCGAACAGGCGGGTGATGCGTTCCCGCTCGATGGCCTCAACCATGCCGGCCACATCCGGGCGCGGCAGGATCACCATGGCTGATCCGGCCTCCAGCGCGTGCAGCGCCCAGCCGGTGCCGCCGATGTGGAACAGCGGCATCGCCACCAGCGCCGCATCGTCGGCGTCCCAGATGCCCCAGGCCTCGCCGGTCAGCCGGCCCTTTTCGATGGTGCCCAGCAATTGCCGGTGAGAGAGCAGCGCCCCCTTGGGAAAGCCGGTGGTGCCGCTGGTGTAAAGCTGCAGCGCCACATCATCCGGCGCGATGGCCGGCATGGCGGCATCAGGCGCTTGGGCGGCAATCTCGTCGGCCAGGCAGCCCCGCGC
>DAITMD010000205.1:0-4682 GCA_036835345.1 Sandarakinorhabdus sp.
CTAAGTTTGGAGGGTCTGGTTCCTCGACGCCTTGGGCATGCCGGTATGTGTGAGCGGCATTGACCCATTCGCGGAAGCTCTTGGCTTGCAATCGCGCAAAGTCCAAGGTTGCTCCGGAGTATAGTTGCGCAAGCTCGCGGTTGAGCTCCCTGACCACTTCGCCTGCCCCCAAACTGGAAACCTGGAACATTAGCTTAAAGAGCGTTTCGGCAGCGTCGAATATGCTTCGAATTGCTGAGCGCGTATCAGGGGGTGATCGATCTAACCCCGCAAATCCATCATCAAGCGCTGCACGAGTTGCGGCATACCGTTGGCCACTCAATGCTAGGACGGCAGATGCCCGTTCTGATTCGAAAGCCTCATCAACCCTGAAACGTACACCGCCCATAGCATCAAGTTGGTAGGAAAGCCGTTCTTCGTCGAAAATGCGTTGTACGCCATCTCGCCACGCGTTAGGTTTGAATGCCGAGTAATGTGGTGTTTTGTTTGACAATCGAAAAAGCGCGGTGACTACATCTAGAATGTCTCGCAAGTGACCTTTCGTAAAAAAGGCATCCCAGCCGTAAAAATAATAATTGTTCGGAAACTCAATACCAACTTCACGTTTCACAAATTCGGCTGGACTCGGCATGTCCTTGAAGAATTGTTCTGTCAGACCGCTAAGGCGGTTACGAAAACGCAAACTGTCGCTGCTAAGTGGTGCATCGGCTGCAGCATAGTAACGGGTAAAGATTTCGCCTGCCTTGGCTTTGTCACTCACGGACTAACCCCTTCATCTCCAAGAGTTATACTATGCTCGGCAAGGTCAAATCTCAAATCGGCAATATCGCCAGCCGCTTGGGCGCGCACAGCCGCCATGCGGCGCTCAGCATCGCCTCGATCATCGCCCAGTCCGGCCCGTCAGTCAGCACGATGCCCACCCAGCCGGATGGCCCGAAATATTTGGGGCGGAAGAACCGCTCCGGGTCCTGTTCGATCAGCATGGCGGCCTCATCCAGGCCAGAGACCTTCAGCAGCAGCGCGGTGATGCCGTCGCCGTGGTGATTGTCGCTGAAATAGGCGAAGAACTTGCCGCCTTCGACAAAGAAGGCCGGTGAACCGTGGGACAGTTTCTCCTGCGCCGCCGGCAGGGCCAGCGCCAGGGCGCGCACGCGCTCCAGCAGTGCCTCGGGCCGGTCTGCCGCCGAAACGAAATCGGCGAGCGTGCGGGGGTAAAGCTGATGCTCGGCATATTGCACGCGCGCTGCCAGTGTTTCGGGCGTGTCGGCGGGCAGCACCTTGATGCGGGCCTGCGCCAAAATCGGCCCGCCATCCAGTTCCGGCGTGACGATGTGGATGGTGCAGCCGGTCTCCGCTTCGCCCGCCGCCAGCACGGCGGCGTGGGTATTGAGGCCCTTGTGCCGGGGCAGCAGTGAGGGGTGGATGTTGAGGCAGCGGCCATGCCAGTGCGCCACAAATTCCGGCGAGAGCAGCCGCATGTAACCGGCGAGCGCGATGTGGGTGACGCCGGCCTTCTCCAGTTCGGCTGTGATGATCGCATCAAACTCGGCGCGCTTCTTGCCGATGTGGCTTTGCGCGAAGGTGGGGATGCCCTCGGCCGCTGCCAGTTTTAGGCCAGCCGCCTCGGGATCATTGCTGCCCACCACCACGATCTCATACGGGCAATCGCCGATCCGGCTGGCATAGAGCAGCGCCGCCATGTTGCTGCCGCGCCCGGAGATGAGGACGCCAACACGGGCCTTTTCAGGCATCGTGGCTGGCCGTCCAGCTGGCTGCCTCGCCCCATTGGCCGGGCGCGCCGTGCACATCGCAGCCGCGCGGGCCGGCGATGATTTCGCCCACCACCTGCGCCGTCTCGCCGGCCTGTGCCAGCGCCGCAATCACGCCATCGGCCGAACTGCGCGACACCGCCAGCACCATGCCGGTGCCGCAATTGAAGGTGCGCGTCATCTCGGCCGCTGCCACGCCGCCTTCGCTGCGCAGCCAATCGAACAGCGGCGGCAGCGTTGGCGCTGCCACCAGCGCGCGGCAGCCATCCGGCAGCACACGCGGAATATTTTCCAGAAAGCCGCCGCCGGTGATGTGCGCCAGCGCCTTGATGGATCGTGCGCGGATCAGCGGCAGCAGCGGCTTCACATAGATGCGCGTCGGTTCCAGCAGGGCCTCGGCCAGCGATCCCCCGGCGGCAAACGGGGCCGGGCCGTTCAGATCGGCCCCCGCATCAGCCAATATGCGCCGGATCAGGCTGTAGCCATTGCTGTGCGCCCCTGATGAGGCCACGCCGATCAGCAATTGCCCCGGCTGCACGTCCGCGCCGGTCAGTTGCTCGCCGCGCTCCACTGCGCCCACCGCAAATCCGGCCAGATCATAATCGCCGGGCGCATACATGCCGGGCATTTCCGCCGTTTCCCCGCCAATCAGCGCGCAGCCGGCCTGCTGGCAGCCCTGCGCAATGCCGGCCACCACGCGGGCGGCGACATTGTTCTCCAGCTTGCCAGTGGCGAAATAATCGAGAAAAAACAGCGGCTCCGCGCCCTGCACGATCAGATCATTCACGCACATCGCCACCAGATCGATGCCCACCGTGTCGTGGTGGCCGGTATCGATGGCCAGTTTCAGCTTGGTGCCAACGCCGTCGTTGGCGGCGACCAGCAGCGGATCCGTGTAACCGGCGGCGCGCGGATCGAAAAAGCCGCCAAAGCCGCCCAGTTCGGCATCCGCGCCCGGCCGGGCCGTGGCGCGGGCCAGCGGCGCGATGGCCTTCACCAGCGCATTGCCGGCGGCGATATCCACCCCGGCATCGGCATAGGTGAGCGGGCGCTTGTTGTTCATCCGCGCCGCCATAGCCACAAAGCATCGCCATGGCCAGACGCGCCGCCGCTATCGCCGCTTGGCAAGCCTGCCGCCAAGGCCGTAAACAGCCCCGGTGAAGCCAGTTCTGCCCCTGCTTGCCGCCATCGCGCTGATTGCCGCCGCCACCGCCGCGCAGCAATCCACCCGGCGCGATGCGCCGCCGCCGCCCGATCCCGATGGCGGCGGCAGCAGCGCCTATGCCGTGGGCGGCATCAACGTGGACGTGACGGCCAAGACTGTGGACGAGGCCCGCCGTATCGCCTGGGCCCAGGCGCAGCGCAAGGCGTGGCCGCAGCTGTGGTCGCGGCTGTCTGGCCGGCCAGAGGCGCAGGCGCCGCGGCTGTCCGATGGGCAGATCGATCAGATGGTGGCCGGCATCGAAAGCCAGGGGGAACGGTTTTCGGCCAATCGCTACATCGCGAGGCTGGGCGTGGTGTTCGATCGCAGCCGCACGGCGCAGCGGCTGGGCGGCAGCCTGTCGCTGCTGCAATCGCCGCCGATGCTGCTGCTGCCGCTGATGATCGATGGCGGGGCCGGCACATTGTATCAATCGCGCAGCGCCTGGCGCGATGCGTGGGCGCGGTTTCGCGGCAATGTCACGCCGATTGATTATGTCGCGGCGCAGGGCACGGCGGCCGACAATCTGTGGCTCAACAACTGGCAGGCGCGCCGGCACAATCGCAGCGGCTGGCGCACGATCATGGCGCGGTTCGATACGGTGGATGTGCTGCTGGCCGAGGTGCAGGTGGAGCGGCGCTTTCCGGGCGGACCGGTGCGGGCGCTGTTCATCGCCCGCCACGGCCCGGACGGGGAGGAGCTGGGCCGCTTTGCGCTGTCGGTGCAATCCGAGGAGGCGCTGCCGGGCCTGATGGACGAAGGCGTGCGCCGCGTCGATGCGCTCTATGGCGATGCACTGCGCGCCGGGCGGCTGCGGGCCGAGCCCGATCTGGCCATCGATATGGCGCCGCTGGTGCAGGATGTGCCGATGATCGGTGAAGTGCCGCTGGCCGGCGAAATGTTCACCATCGCGGTGATCACGCCCGATGCCGCCACGCTGGCCGCCGCCGAACGTCTGCTAGGCGGCCTGTCGGATGATGTGACGGTGCAGCAATTGGCCATCGGCGGCACCAGCCGGGTGCAGGTGGTGATGCCGGGCGGCGAGGCGGCGCTGCGCGCGGCGCTGGCGGCGCAGGGCTGGCGGCTGGAGCCAGCGGGCAGCGAAATGGTGCTGCGCCGCGGCGCGCCGGCCGCGCCAGAGGCCCCGCCAACGCCTGTAACCCCATGATCCCGCAGCCGGCGCTGCCGCTGGCCTGGCCGGTGGACCTCAGCCCGCAGCGGCTGGCCATCACCGCTGCCAATCGCGATGCCGCCGCGTGGCTGTCGGCGCCTGCGCTTTGGCCGGTGCCGGTCACGCTGCTGGTGGGCGGGCAGGGCAGTGGCAAATCGCATCTGGCGGCGTGGTTTGCCGCCAGCCATCATGCGCAGGTGATTGAACATGCCGAGGATGTTGATCCCGAACGCCTGTTCCACGCCTGGAACGCCGCCAGCCGTGATTGCCCGCTGCTGCTGACCAGCCGGCTCAGCCCGCGCGAGTGGGGGCATGGGCTGCCCGATCTGGCCAGCCGGCTGGCCGCGACGCCCTTGGTGCGACTGGGCGAACCGGATGACGAACTGCTGGCAGCGGTGCTGGCCAAGCTGTTTGCCGAACGGGGCATCAAGGTGGGCGATGATCTGATCCACTGGCTGTTGGTGCGCATCGAACGCAGCCTGACCGCGGCGCAGGCGGTGGTTTCGGCGCTGGACGATGCGGCGCTGGCCCGGCGGCGCGG
>DAITMD010000206.1:0-4668 GCA_036835345.1 Sandarakinorhabdus sp.
CACTGCCGTCCTCTACATCGCCCTTACCCTCATCGCCTCCGCCCTGCTGGCGCTTGCCGGCCGCCTGCTGTTCCGCCTCAGGCCCGCAGCTTGAACGAAGCTATCCCCTTCCTCCTCGCCGCACTGGGCCGCACCTTGTGGATGACGCTGGCTGGCTGCTCGCTGGGCTTCGTCTGCGGCGGCCTGCTCGCCATCCTGCGCCGCACGCACGCCGCGTGGCTGGCCCCGGCGCGCTGGCTCGCGGCGCTCTATGTCGAAACCTTCCGGCGCATCCCGTTCCTGGTGATCCTGATCTTCGTGCTGTTCAGCGTGCAGGCCTTCGCGCCGAACCTGTCGCTGCTGGGCATCGCCACCATCGCCGTCACGCTGGTGGCCACCGCCTATCTGTCGGAAATCGTCCGCGCCGGGCTGGACAGCGTGCCGCGCGCGCAGACCGACAGCATCGCAGCGCTGGGCCTTTCCGGCCTGGATGCCTACCGCTTCGTCATCCTGCCGCAGGCGTGGAGCGTCATCCTGCCGCCCGCCGCCGCTTTCATGGTGATGTTCGTGAAGGATACCGCGCTGGCCAGCCATCTGGGCGTTGCCGAACTCACCTTCGCCGGCAAGATGCTGGTGAACAAGGGCGCATCATCGGTGGCGGTCTATGGCGCGGTGCTGGCGCTCTATGCCCTCGTCAGCTGGCCGCTGGGCCGCGGTGCCAAATATCTGGAGACGCGCCTTGCCGTTCCTCAGCATCGCTGATCTCACCGCCGGCTATGGCGGCAAGACCATCCTGGACGGCGTCACGCTGGCCTGCGAAAAGGGCAGCATCACCAGCCTGATTGGCCCATCGGGTTCGGGCAAATCCACCATCTTGCGCGCGCTGATCGGCCTCACGCCGCCCACCGCCGGCACTGTCACACTGGACGGCCAGCAGCTGGATTACAGCAGCGCCCCGGCAGTGGCGGCCCTGCGCCGGCGCATGGGCATCGTGTTCCAGCAGTACAACCTGTTCCAGAACATGACCGCGCTGGCCAACATCACGCTGGCCCCCGTCCGCACCCTTGGCGTCGCGCCCGCCGAAGCCGAAGCCCGCGCCCATGCCCTGCTGGGCAGCGTGGGCCTGGCCGACAAGGCCGGCGCCTACCCCGATCAACTGTCGGGCGGGCAGCAGCAGCGAGTCGCCATCGCCCGCGCGCTGGCCATGCAGCCCGACATATTGCTTTTGGATGAAGTCACCTCCGCGCTCGATCCGGAACGGGTGGGCGAAGTGCTGGATACCATCACCAGCCTGGCCAGCAGCGGCATCACCATGCTGATGGTCAGCCACGAAATGGCCTTTGTGCGGCGAATTTCCAGCCAGGTGGTGATGATGGACGCGGGCCGCGTGGTGGAGGCCGGCCCGCCAGATCAGATTTTTGCCAACCCGCAGCAGCCGCGCACGCAGGCCTTCATAAACGCCATCATCCGGCACTAGGCAGAAAACACGCGTCCATCACGCCGGGCAGCAGATCCCGGTCCAGTAGCATTCCCGCCGCCAGCGCCGCCGCTGCCGGCCCGCCGGTAAAGCCCATCCACGGCACGAAACAGGTCACCACTTGCCGATGCCCCGGCAACGGCCCGATGATCGGCAGCCAGTCTGCGGTGCCGTTCACGAATGCAGCCCAGCTGCGCACCAGCTGCACTTCGGCCAGCGCCGGCACCATGGCAAGCGCCACCGCCAGATTGGCGCTGAGGTTCGCCGTATCAACCTGTGGCCGCCCGTCGGCATCCACCGCCGCATCCCAGCCGCCGCCGATCAGCAGGCTGCCGTGGCGGCTCTGCTTCAGGGTCAGCTTCTGGCCGGCGCAATAGACCAGGTGCGGCACCAGCGGTGCCACCGGTTCGGTCACGCTGGCCTGAATCGCCACCGCGTCGATGGCCAGCGGGCAGCCCAGCTGCCCGGCCAGTTCGCCGCTCTGCGATCCGGCCGCAATCACCACACGCGCGGCCCGCCAGACCTGCTGTCCCGCCTGCACCACATAGGCATCGCCGTCCGCCGCGATCCGCGCCGCCCCCGTGCCGCTGCACAGCTGCGCCCCGGCCGCGCGCGCCGCCGCCGCCAGCGCCGGGGCCAGCTTCAGCGGATTGGCCTTGCCCTCGGCCGGCGCGAACGCCCCGCCGATTGCGCTGTCCGCCAGATAGGGCGCCACCGCGCGGATCCGATCCCGGCCCAGCAATTGCACCTCCAGCCCGGCCGCCCGTTCGATCGCCGCCTTTTCGGCAATCTCGGCCATCTCCGCCTCGTTGGTCGCCACCAGCAGCCCGCCGCCGAACGATATCTCAAGATCGGTGTTCAGTTCTGCCTCCAGCCCCCGCCACAGGCCCAGCGAGGCGATGAACAGCCGCACCGCCGGCTGAAATCGCCGCGCCCAATCGCTGCCCAGATTGCGGAACGGATCGTGCGGGATCTGCGCGTGCAGGCTGCCGGCGTTGGCGCTGGTCGCCGCTGCGCCGGGCACCCCGGCTTCCACCACCGCCGCACGCATCCCGCCCGCTGCCAGCAGGCGCGCGCAGGTGAGGCCCGCAATGCCGCCACCCACCACAATCGCATCAAACTGCGGTATCACCCCTGCTCAATCCCTGCCTGAAAATCGCGCAAAACTTGTCGCCAAAAATGTGGGCGCTATGCTGACATTTGTTCGCACATCGCATATCTGTTCGCAAATCAGCATCACCGCCGGCCGGAGATTTTCATGACACAGCCCCTCAGAGGCAGCCATAGCGTCATCGTGACACCGTTCAACGATGCTGGTGACGATATCGACATCGGCCGCCTCAATGCCTTTCTGGATTGGCAGGTGGAATGCGGCGTGCCGGGCGTGATCGTGCTGGGCACCACCGGCGAATTTCTCACCATCAGCGCCGATGAACGCCGCCGGCTGGTGGAGGCCACCGTCAAGCATGCCGCCGGCCGCTATCAGGTGAGTGTCGGCTCGATGGACGCCTATACTCCAAACGCCGTGCGCTACAGCCGCGAAGCGCAGGATCTGGGTGCTGATGCGCTGATGATCATCCCGCCTTATTATTACACCCCCACCGATGACGAGATTTTCGAATATTATCGCGCCATCTGCGGCGCGGTCAGCCTGCCGATCATGCTCTACAACAATCCGGTCACCTCCAACCGCGACATGCCGGCCGCGCTGGTCGCCCGGCTCACATCGGCGTTCGAGCAGGTGCGCTACATCAAGGAAGCCAGCATGGACGTGGCGCGCGTCTATGACATCGTGGAGGCGACCGGCGGCGTGATGAACGTGTTTGCCGGTGAACGCCCGGTGGAAAGCTTCCTTCTGGGCGCGGTCGGTTATGTGAACCCCTATGGCAATTATCTGCCCTATCAGACGCGCCGGCTGTGGGATCTGCTGGTGGAAGGGCGCGTGCACGATGCCGGCCGCATCCAGGCGCTGGTGCACAAGTTCGACAAGATCATTGCCGAAGGCCACCCCACCTATGGCCACCAATGCTATTCCAAGGCGCTGGCGGCAGCGCGCGGTTACCCGGTGGGCGATGTGCGCGCGCCGCTGACCAAGTTCGCCAGCCTGGGCGAGGAAGGCCGCACCAAGCTGAAGCAGATTCAGGCGGTGTTCGACGAGATCGACGCGGCCATGGCCGAGATCGACAGCCGCAACACGGATGGCCGGGCATACGCTGCGTGACCGGCATCCCGCTGTTTTCGCCGCTCGACGTGCGCGGCGTCACCTTCCGCAACCGTGTCGTGCTGGCGCCGATGTGCCAGTATCGGGCGGTGGACGGCCTGCCCGGCCGCTGGCACCGCAGCCACCATGGCCGGCTCGCCCTTTCGGGCCTTGGCGGCGCAATCTTCGAAGCCACCGCCGTGACACCGCAAGGCCGCATCACGCCGGGCTGCCTTGGCCTGTGGAGCGATGCCCATGCCGAGGCGCTGAAGGACCTTGTCGCCGCCTATCATGACGAAGGCACGATGGTGGGCATCCAGCTTGCCCACGCCGGCCGCAAGGCCAGCGCCGCCACGCCGTTCGATGGCGCGCAGCCGCTGCCAGACGAAGATCCAGCCGCGTGGAGCAGCGTCGCCCCCAGCGCCATCCCGTTCGGCCCGAACTGGCAGACGCCGCAGGAACTGACCGAAGCGCAGATTTGGGAGATCATTGCCGCCTTCGCCGCCGCCGGCCGCCGCGCGGTTGCTGCCGGTTTCGATTTCGTCGAAATCCACGGCGCCCACGGCTATCTGATCAACAGCTTCACCAGCCCCGTCAGCAATCATCGCAGCGACAAATGGGGCGGCAAGCACCGATTCCGCTTCGCCACCGAAATCGCCAAAGCCCTGCGGGCGGCAGTGCCGGATACCATGCCGATCTTCTGCCGCATCAGCCTTGAAGACGGGGTGGAGGGCGGCGTCATGCTTGACGACAGCGTGGCGCTGGCCAGCGCGCTGAAGGCCGAGGGCGTTGACGTGATCGACTGCTCGTCCGGCGGCATCAGCGGGCCATCGGGCGGCGGCTCCGCTCCGCCCCGACCGGGCTATCTGGTGCCGGGTGCCACCTGCATCCGGGGCGAAGCCGATATGATGACGATGGCGGTGGGCCTGATCATGGACGGCGAACTGGCCAATCGCATCATTTCCGAAGGCCGCGCCGATCTGGTGGCGGTGGGCCGCGAACTTCTGGCCGA
>DAITMD010000207.1:0-4660 GCA_036835345.1 Sandarakinorhabdus sp.
ACTGATCGAACAGCGTCTGCGGCGAGCCTTCGAAGCTGTAGAGGATCGTATCGGCCTGCCGCAGCCGGTTGTAGAATAGGCCGCCGACAAACTGCAGCGCCTGGCTGCCGGTGGTGACCAGCCGCAATTCCTGGCTGAACTGGCGCACCCGGGTGCCGAAATCGCCCCACGACGGATCGACCGAGGCGGCATAGGCGTCATCGAAGCCGAAACCGACCACCCAGCTGCCGTTCGAGGCAATGCTGTCGTCGCGGCCGCGGGCCCGGCGGTCCTGCCAGTTGGTGGCGCTGACCAGCTGCAGGCCGCCGAGCGCATCAATGCCTGCCGTCATCTTGAGGCTGGCGACCACCAGCTCGTCGTTGACGAACTCATAGGGCCGGTCATCGGCTTCAAAGGCTGGATTGAAAGCAAAGACAGTGGCGCGGTTGCGGGTGCCGAAGGCATTGAGGGCGAAATCGCCAGCGCCGCCGGCACGGTTGCGCAGATAGGTGAGAGACGGAATAATCTCCACGCTCTCGGTGGGCGCCAGCGACAGCGCGGCGCGCAGGGTCAGGCGGTTCTGGCTGTTGTAGTCGCGGATGCGCGGCGCGGTGGCGGCTTCGGTGATGAAATCCTGGGTGCGGATCAGGATGGCATCGATGAAGCCTTGGTTCTCCACATATTCGCCGCTGACACGCAGCGCGGCCTTGTTGCTGGCAAACGGCACATTGACGGCGCCGCGCAGCGCGAAATTGGCCCTGCCGGCGTCCTGGGTGGTAGACAGCTCAGCCTCGCCCTTCGCCGATAGCCTTGTCCGATCTGGCGCCGTCGACACTGCACGGATGGCGCCGCCGATGGCACTGGCACCATAAAGCGTCACTTGCGGGCCGCGCAGCACCTCGATCCGCGCCATATCGTACAAATTGATGTCCGGGCTGGCGAAAAAAAATTGGTGCGGGTGGTGAGCGGCGTTTCATCGAGGTAGATGGCCGTCGCTGCGCCCTGCCGCCAGCCGAATTGCCCGCCAGCATTGACCCCGCGGATGATGTAGCGGGCAAAGCCCGGCTGACTGGTTTCGATCGACAGGCTGGCCACCCGGCCGAGCAGGGCATTGGCATCCTGCGCACCGAAACGGGCCAGGCCATTGGCATCGAATGCGGCGACGCTGGAGGTCACCAGACCCAGTCGCTGCTCGGTCTTGCTGGCGGTGATGATGATTTCTTCGCTCAGATTGGGCGCTGCGTCCTGAGCAAACGCCGGCAAGGCTCCGGCGGCAGTGCAGAGCAGGAGCCCGGCGCGAAGGGTGCTGGTCATGGGTGGAAAGCTCCGGGGCAGGCAGTTCAATCGAGGGTGATGGCGCTATAGCGGCGGACGGCCGCCAATGTTGCCAACCCGGCCAGCGCGAGCAGCCAGGCCAGCGCAGGCCAGGGCGGTGCGCTTGCCGGCGGCGGCGTGAAGCCTGGCAAAGCCGCCAGCCGCTGCGTCGTCAGATTGCCATCCCCCGCGATCACGGCGCCAAGGCTGGCCTTCACCTCGGCAAGGTGGCTGGCAGCGGCAGCCCGATAGGCCTGCGAGGCTGCCAGATCGGTGCCGCTGGCCCGTGCCATCGCATCGCTGGCGATCAGTGGCGGTGACAGGAACGCGAGCCGGCTGGCCAGCGCCTGCTGTGCTGCCAGTGCCTCGGCAAAGCGGGCGCTGACCGGGGTAACGGCGGCTTCCACCCTGGCGTTGATGCCGACCATCCGCGCCACCGACGCGCGGCGGGCCTCGGCCTCGCCGGATGCCAGATCGGGGTGATCGGTTTCCCATGTCGTGCTGGCGTTGATTTCTGCACTGCGGGCGGCCGCAATTTCGGCAAAACGTGACGGGGCGGGATGCACAAGCTGGGCATTGGCCGCAATC
This sequence comes from Sandarakinorhabdus sp., assembly GCA_036835345.1. Classification (GTDB taxonomy): domain Bacteria; phylum Pseudomonadota; class Alphaproteobacteria; order Sphingomonadales; family Sphingomonadaceae; genus Sandarakinorhabdus. The sequence continues at coordinate 1,882 of DAITMD010000207.1, forward strand.
AGCGCCGGCATCACCAGCGTGAACAGCGCCCACAGCGCCACCAGGCCCAGTGCAGCGGTTTCCGACGTGATCTTCAGGCTGTTGACCAGCAGCACCGCTGCCCACCACGCCGCCAGGCTGGCCAGTGCGATCAGCGCCCAGATCAGCGCGGCCTGCATGCGGCCCGGAAGGTCGGGGCCAGTGAGCAGCAGAAGCAGAAGCGCCAGCAGGATCGGCAGCGTCACCACCGCCAACCTTGGCAATGACCGTGCCAGCAACAGTGTGCCCACCCCGCCGGCCTGCGCCAGCACCAGCCGCGCCGCACCGCTGTCCCGATCGGCCGTGAACAGCCCCGCACCCAGCGCAATTAGCATCAGCGGCGCGATCACCACCGCCACAAAGCCCAGATCAAGCTGACCGCGCGCCAGCCGTTCCGGATTTTCCAGGCTGGTGCGGCGGAACATCGTATCGGCCCGCGCCCGCAGGCCGCCGGTGGCCGTGCTGGCTTCGAACGGCGCGCGCCCGGCGCTGGCATCCACCAGCGGCGGAAGCTGCGCGATGACAGCCGTGCGCACTCTAAGTGGCAGGAACACGGCTTCTTCCGGCGGCGCACCTTTGGCGAGCTGCTCCTGCAACTTGTTGCTGGCTTCCGCGATTTCAGCGGCTGCAGCGCTACGTGCCGCAATCTGCTCGGCCAGCAGCGCCCGGCCATTGGCCACCGCCAGCGCCAGCACCGCCACCAGCAGCGCCAGCACCAGCAGCGCCAGCCGACTGCGCAGCAGCAGCCGCGTCTCCAGCGCGATCAGCCCGGTCATACGCCCAGCCTCACCAGCCGGCGGCTGGCCAGCACCAGCAGCAGCACAGCAACGCCGGCCCAGGCCGCCAGCGCCAGCAGATCGGGCAATATGGCGCCGATCACCCGGCCCAGCGGCATCGGCTGGTAGCGGAAATCGGGGATCGACTTCCACAGTTCGGGGCTGGCCTTGTAATCAAAGCCTTCGGCGCCGGCATGTTCGGCAAAATCGATGTTGAGCAGGCGGATGATGCGGCGGCGGTGCGCTTCGGCCTGGGCCTGAAAATCCAGCTGATGCGCCGTATCCGTGCCGGCCAGCGCCATCGAAACATTCTGCAGCGGCACCAGCGGCGACAGCAGCGCCGTAAGACGCATCACACCATGCTGCCGCGCATAGGTTGATTCCAACCTCGCCCAGGCGCGATCGAACACCTCGTCACCATGATCTTCAGATGCATTGAGCCGCAGGCCATCGATGTTGACTGGCAGGTCTTCAAGGCGGCTGACCTTGTATCGCGCCATCACCTCGGCCTCAAAAGCCTTGGCGCCGGCGCCTTCGAACGGATTGGGCGATGCTTTCAATTCTGCCTGAATTGCGGTGGCAAAGCTGCCAGGATCGGGCACCGGGGCCACCATGCCGGCCAGCCCGGCACCGGCACGCGGCACCACCAATGCCGCCAGCAGCCACAACCCGATCAGCAGCAATTGCGCCTGCCCCGCCGTGCGCAGCAGCGCCGACACCGCAATGGTGATGGCGCTGAGCAGGTCAAACCACAGCGTATAGACGCACACCCACAACAGCAGCGGCATCGGCTCCACCGCGCCCGCCAGCAGCGAGGCGAGCACTGCCGCCCCCAGCAGCGGCAGCGCCAGCAGCGTCGCGATGCGCATCAGCCCGCCCAGCTTGGCCGGCACCAGTCCGCCCGCGCTGGCGCCGCTGGCCAGCATCAACCGCAGCGTTCCGCGTTCACGTTCGCGCGCAACAAGCCCGGCGCCAATCACGAAGATCAGCAGCGGCATGATCGTCTGCATTACCCAGGCGGCGCTGAAACTGCCCAGATCAAGCCCGGTGGCAAGGTCCTCCACCGGCCGTGCCTGCGCCGGGTTGCGGTTGTGCGCCTCCATCCACACGGCCGAACCGGCGTGCGGCGTCACGCCGGGATCAAGCAGCGCCATCGGCGCCAGCGGCCGGAGCGCCCAGAAGGCGAAATGCGCCGCGCTGTGCGGGTTGCGCGCGCCCTGGCCCTCCCAGGTTTCCCGATCGGCAGCGATGGTCGCAAGCCGGTCCGCCTCGTGCGCCGACACCCGCGCCCAAGAGGTGAGCACGGCCGCCAGCGCCAGCAGCGTCACCAGCGCTGCCATCAGCACCAGCCGGCGATCGCGGCGAAACTCCAGCCAGTCCTTGCCGGCCAGCGAGAGCGAAAGACTTGCCGTCGTCATGCTGCACGCTCCGCCATGTGGGTGAGATACAGGCCTTCCAATTCCGGGCCGGAGAGGGCGCCCGGATCGACGGTGTCGACCAGCCGGCCGTGGCGCATGATGCCGATGCGCGTCGCCACATCCTTGGCCCGGAATATATCGTGGGTGGACACCAGCAGCGAGGTGCCCCCCGCCGCGGTTTCCTGCAGCACCGCCACCAGATCATTGGCCGCCGCCGGATCAAGGCCAGACAGCGGTTCATCCAGCAGGATCGCCTTCGCGTTCTTCATCAGCGCGATGGCCAGACCCAGTTTCTGGCGCATGCCCTTGGAATATTCGCCCGCTGGCCGCGCGATGGCGCCGGCTGGAAAGCGCAGCCGGTCAAGGATGGCATCGCGCTCCGCCGGGCGCGGCGCTTGCCCGGCCAGCTGCGCGAAAAACGCCAGATTATCCGCACCCGATAGTGACGGATATAGGCTGACCACTTCGGCGACATAGCCCAGCGCCGCCCGCGCCGCAGCCGGATTTGCCGACACGTCATGCCCGGCCACCAGCGCCTGCCCCGAGGTGGGCGCGGTGAAGCCGAGG
>DAITMD010000208.1:0-4659 GCA_036835345.1 Sandarakinorhabdus sp.
GCCTGCATCCGCATCCCGCTGGGGCGCGGCGTGTGCGGTACGGCAGCAGCAACCCGCGAAACGCAGGTAGTGGCCGATGTCCACGCCTTCCCCGGCCACATCGCCTGCGATGCCGACAGCCGGTCTGAAATCGTGGTGCCGCTGATCCAGGATGGCGTCGTGATCGGCGTACTCGATCTGGACAGCCCGGCACCCAGCCGCTTCGATGCAGACGACCGGGCCGGGCTGGAAGCGGCAGCCAGTCGATTGCTCGCCGCCTCCAGCCTCTAGCTGACGTCCGCACTGTTGGCCAAAGGGGCCAGCCAGCAGGCGGGCTCCAGCTTATTTTTCCAGCTTCACCACCACCTCGCGGCGGATATCGGCCTGCGCCTGTTCCAGCCCCTTCAGGGCGCGAGCGCGTTCCTCAGTCGATAGCCACTTTGCATCGTTGATCGCCTTGCGCGCCGTGGCCAATGCCTCGCGCACTTCCTTCTGAATGTCGCGACCGCACAAGGCGAGTTGGCCGACATCAGCGTCAGCCGGCAGGCTGATTCCCTGCCTGGTGCAATCGGCCCGCATGCCGGCCTTCACCTGCGCCAGCGCCGCCTCGGCTTCGGGGCCGCTGCCACCCGCGCCGCGTTTGCGCACCATCACGATACGCCGCCCATCCTCGGTCCGGGTTTCCTCCACGGCACCGGCCAGTTCGGCTTCCAGTTCCTTTTCCAGCGCGGCGGCATCAAGGCCGTCTTTTCCGGTTGTGGCCACGCCATCCTTCACGATCACGCGCACGCTCTGGTGCTTGCCGTCCTTACCGGCATCCTTGTGCTTGAACAGCATCGCCTTGCGGACCATCGGCGGGGCGGGCGCAGCGGGCGGCGCCGGCGGCGCGGCCGTCACGGCCGGCGCCTGCGGCGGGGCGGGCGGCGCGGGCGGCACCAGCGACTGGCCGGATGCCGTCGCCGCCAGCGCGGCGGCAGCGACGCCGGTAACGGCCAGACCGCCGATCAGCAGCCGCAGCGTTGTGAACTTGCGATCCTTCATCATGGCAATGCGATCCTTCAATTGGCTCTTGTGATTGATGGCGCACGCCGCAACCGGCGTGGCGACACGGGCGGATTTCAGCACGGTCTGGCCATAGGCCGCGCGGGTTTCGGCATCGGTTCCGGCCAGCACGGTCGCGTCGCAGGCCAGTTCCTGATCGGCGCGAAAGGCGCGCCAGGCGGCATGGGCAATCGGGTTCCACCAGTGCGCCGCCAGCAGCAGCAGGCCGGCAAGATTGGCAGCCAGATCGCCGCGATCATGGTGCGCCGCCTCGTGCTCCAGGGCCAGCCGGCGTTCCTGCGGGCTGTACCGGGCCAGAAAATCCACCGGCAGCAGAATGCGCCGGCGCACGATGCCGGCCGCCATCGGGCCAGAAACATGCGGTGAAACAATCACCTCCACATTGCCCACCGCAGCAATGCAGGTGCCGGTGGCAGCCGCGCGGCCAACAAAACGGCTGTGACGGAGCCAATGAAGAGCCACGAAGGCCGCCCCACCCAGCGCCCACAGCAGCAGCAGGGCCGTTGGCCAATCGGGAACCAGGCTGATATCCGGCCCCAACTGCAGCGTGCCGGCGGGCAGCGGCTGCGTGTAGAGCGCGGCATCGCCGGCGGGCACGATGGCCACGGCGGTATCGCCCTGCGCGGTGGTGCCGGCGACAGGCCTGTACAGCGGAGTCCAGCCAGGTATCGCCGGCATCATCATGCGGATCAGCGGCAGCGCCCACAGCGCATAGGCGAAATGCGCGCCCCACAGCCGCGCCACCGGGCGCCGGATAACCAGCACCAGCAGCATCAGCAGCGCCGAACCGATCAGCGCTTCAAGCAGCCAGCCGGTCATGATTTCAGCGCCCGGATCAGGGCTTCAAGCTCGGCAATGTCAGCCGCCGACAATTCGCCATGTTCGGCCAGATGCGCCACCAGCGGCGCCGGGCGGCCGCCGAACAGCCGGTCCACCAGCCGCCGCGATTCCCCGGCGGCAATCGGTGCCCGCGCCACCGCGGGGCGATAGAGATAGCGGCGGCCATCCTCCTCGGTCGAAAGCGCCCCCTTGGCGGCCAGCCGCGACAGCAGGGTCTTGACCGTGGCCAGGCTCCAGCCGCTGCCATCCAGCCGCTGGCCAACCTCCTGCGCCGTGAGCGGGCTCCTGGCCCACAGCACCTCCATCACCTGCCATTCGGCCTCACTGATGCGGTCGGGGATGATGCGTTCGGTCATGCCGGCTCCGATTCGTTTACATCTGTAATCGCTCTATCGACTACGAATGTAATCGTCAAGGCCTGTTTTACGGCAGCGATACAGTGCATTGGCGACCGGTTGACCCGGCCGGCGGTGCGTGGCAGTGCCGCCCGCTCAGGCGGGTATGATGTAATGGTAGCCTGTCAGCTTCCCAAGCTGAACGCGCGGGTTCGATTCCCGCTACCCGCTCCATCGCAGCGCCGCGAGCGCGCGTGCCGCGCGCCGACTGGCGCAAGCTCGGCCGGGCTGGCTGCCGGGCCATAGCCCGGCAGAACAGCTTCGACGGCGCGGCTTTGCCGCGCGCTTCCCTGCGTTCTTCCTTCGGCCTTTTCCGCCACCCCCTGTGTCCCAACCGCCACACCACCGCGCCAGCCATGCTCCGGTGGGTGATTGACGTATGTTACACTTTAACATCCAAACTGAAAAAATGGGCCGAAAGGAAGCAAATACGAATCGTTCGATAACTAACAGGGCAGAAAAACCCTTGGAGCAGGATATCTCTCATGGTGAAAGGGATACTCCTATGTCGTTCTTCAAATCGTCGATCCGGAATATGTTGCTTTCTGCTGTTGGCGCCGCGGCTTTTTTCGCCACACCGGCCGCAGCGCGTGATTCCAGCTACACCGTGACCATGAATCAGGACAGTTTCTTTGGTTTCAACCCGGCGTTCAACGGTCTGGTTCCGGCTGGCGACAATGTCGATTTCAGCTTCTACGGCACCTTCTGGACGCGGCCGGCCTTTGGCCTTGGCGGCAGCGGCGGCAGCCTGTGGACGGAGTTTGGCGTGGGCGCAAATTTCCATGCAGCGGACGACAAATTGTCCATCAAGCCGCAGATCGGCATCACCAACGGCTCGCTGCTGTCGGGCGGCGCGCGGCGCATCACGGGCGATGGCGAAGAGCGCGGCCCGGCCTTTGCCGACGGCATCGTGCCCAGCCTGACCATCAACTATAATGGCGATAAGGTGGAAGCCGAATATTACGGCGGCTATTATGCCGCCCTGCGCAACCGCAATGTCGATGGCGCGCTCGACTTCCTGCACACCTGGGTGAACGTCGGCTACAAGGTGTCGGATACGGTATCATTCGGCCCGCATTATGAACTCCTGTCCAACACCCGCGCCCGGGGCGGCACGGCCAGCAAGACCTATGAATGGCTGGGCGCCTATGTGCAGTTCAAGCTGCCCAAGGGCTTCTTCGCCCGCTTCACCGCCGGCGCCGATCTGGACAAGGACAATACCGGCGATTTCTACAAGATGAGCGTGGGGATGAGCTTCTGATCCGGGCGCTCACCCCTTGGAGCAGGGGCGTCCGGACAGTCGGACGCCCCTTTTTCGTCATTCAGCCGCTTCACTCAAGGGCGGCAGATTGTGGCCCAGCAGGCGCAGCAGTTCGGCGGCGGCTTCCACAATATTGGTGCCGGGGCCAAAGATCGCCACGGTGCCGGCCTTCTGCAGGAACTCATAATCCTGCGCCGGGATCACGCCGCCGGCGATCACCTTGATGTCGGGGCGGCCGGCCGCCTTCAGCTCGTCGATCAGCGCCGGCACCAGCGTCTTGTGGCCCGCCGCCAGTGACGATGCAGCGACCAGATCCACCTCCAGTTTCAGCGCCAGATCGCGCGCTTCCGCCGGCGTCTGGAACAGCGGCCCGACCGTGGCATCAAAGCCCAGATCGGCCAGCGCCGTGCCCACCACCTTGGCACCGCGATCATGGCCATCCTGGCCCATCTTCACGATCAGCACGCGCGGTTTGCGCCCGGTGCGGCGCTCGAACGCCTCCACGCCCTCGGCCACGCGCACATAGGCGGGATCGGCCTTGTAGGCATCGGCATAGACGCCCTTCACCATCTTCACGACAGCGGCGTGGCGGCCGAACACATCTTCCATCGCCTTGCTGATTTCGCCAAGCGTGCAGCGCGCGCGGGCACATTCAATCGCCAGGGCCAGCAGATTGTCGTTGCCGCGCGCGCCTTCGCGCAGTGCCTCCAGCGCGGCATCGGCCCGGGCAGGATCGCGCGCCGCCTTCACCGCTTCGATGCGGGCGATCTGGCTGGCGCGCACCGCGACATTGTCCACGTCCAGCACCGGCACATCGTCAACCGACGAAGGCCTGTATTTGTTGACGCCCACGATCACGGTTTCGCCCATGTCGATCCCGGCCTGCTTGGCAGCGGCGGCGGCTTCGATCTCCAGCTTGGGCATGCCGGTTTCCACCGCCTTGGTCATGCCGCCCATGGCCTCCACCTTGTCGATGATGGCCTGCGCGTCGTCCACCAACTGCCTGGTCAGCGCCTCGACATAATAGCTGCCGCCCAGCGGATCGACGACGCGGGTGATGCCGGCTTCTTCCTGCAGCACGATCTGCGTGTTGCGGGCGATGCGCGCCGAAAAATCGGTGGG
>DAITMD010000209.1:0-4635 GCA_036835345.1 Sandarakinorhabdus sp.
GTTCAAGGGCCCGTTTCGCACCCGCGCGCTGGCGGCAGATACGGCATCGGCCCGCGCCGCCATCGCGCTGGCCAAGCATGCCGGGCTGATCCCGGCGGTCTATGCCGTGCCGATGGGCGACATGGCGGCGCTGGCGTGCCCGGCCGATGCCGCGCTGGCGCTGCCGCAGGCGATGGCGCGGGTGGCCTTGTCCAGCCGGGCGCGCCTGCCGCTGGCCAGCGCCGAGGATTGCGAGGTGGTGGCGTTCCGCCCTGATGACGGCGGGCCGGAACATCTGGCGCTGGTGATCGGATCGCCGGCGATGGACGCGCCGGTGCTGGCCCGGCTGCATTCGGCCTGCCTGACCGGTGATGTGCTGGGCAGTCTGAAATGCGACTGCGGGCCGCAGCTGCACGCCGCCATCGCCGCCATCGCCGCCAATCCGGGCGGCGGCATCCTGCTCTATCTGCAACAGGAAGGGCGCGGCATCGGCCTGCTCAACAAATTGCGCGCCTATGCCCTGCAGGATCAGGGCTGGGACACGGTGGATGCCAACACGCGGCTGGGCTTTGATGCCGACGAACGCGATTTCGGGTTGGCGGCAGCCATGCTGCGCGCGCTGGGCGCAGATTCGGTGGCGCTGATGACCAACAACCCGCTGAAGGTGGACGGGCTGGCCGCCCATGGACTGACCGTGGCGCGTGTGCCGCACCAGATGGCGCCAAATCCGCACAACGCCGCCTATCTGGGCACCAAGCGGGACCGGCAGGGGCACCTGCTGTGACCATCTTCACCGCCAACCCGGCCGCCGGAACGGTGACGGGCCTTGGCGAAACCGTTGCCGCCAGTTTCGGCAAGAGCGGTTGGGCAGCGGCCGCCGACAAGCGCGAGGGCGATGGCAAGACGCCGCTGGGGCTATGGCCGATCCGCGCCGCGCTGATCCGGCCAGACCGCCTGCCCGCGCCGCAGACCCGCCTGCCATGGCGCTTCGTCCGCGAGACTGACGGCTGGAGCGACGCTGTGGACGATCCGGCCTATAACCGGCCGGTCGCCATCCCGCATCCGCACAGCCATGAACGCCTGTGGCGCGAAGACCACGCTTACGACATCATCATCGTGCTGGCCCACAATGACAGCCCGCCGATACCGGGGCTGGGCAGCGCCATCTTCTGGCACGTCCGCCAGGGCGATGGCCGCCCCACCGAAGGCTGCGTGGCGACCGACCGTGCCGTGCTGGCGCGCTGGCTGGATGCGATGGCGCCGGGAGACGCCATCAGGGTCGATCCTTAACGCACCGCTTCGTCATACCAGGCGGCAACATCGTCGCGCATGGCGGCCAGTTCGCTTTCGGCCAGATAGATCATGTGGCCGCTACGATAATAAGTGAAGCGCAGATTCTTGCGCAGTTCTGGCGGCAGCGCCATGTGGTTGGCATCGAACTCTGCGCCGTAGAATGGCGTGGCCATATCATAATAGCCGTTCAGGAACAGGACCTTGAGCTTGGGATTGGTGCGCATGCTGTGCGCCAGATCGACGGCGGTGTTGGGCGTGGTCTGCGCGCCGAAACCGCGGCCCGGCGCCCGGTGGCTCCAGTCCCAGCTCCAGCCCGGCTCGCGCGCACTCAGGCGATAGGTCATGTCGGTCTTCACGCCCAGCGTACGCGTCGCATAGTCCAGGAAGGCGCTGTAATAGGCGCCGTTGATGGCCGTGCCGGCCGGATCGTCATCGGGCGCCGCCGCATTGCCGTCCGCCGGCGCCAGCGTATAGCGCGTGTCCAGCCGGCCGATGGTGACGCCGCGGCCGCGCAGCAATTCGGTCTGGAAATGCTGCAAGTCCACCCGCAGGTTGGCGCGCTTCAGGAAATCCACCGGCAGCCCGGTATAGGCGTTCATCTGCCGGGCGATTGTATCGGCTTCGGCATCCGAAATCGTGCCGCCCTTCATCAGCGCCGCCGCATAAGGCCCGCTCACCCACGCGCGCACTTCGTTCACGAACGCATCCAGATCGGCCGGCTTTGCGCCCGGCAGGGTGCCGTGATGCCAGGCGGTGGCAGCATAGCCAGGGAACAAAGTCAGATAATTCTGGTCATAGCCCGGCTGGCGCACGCCATAGTTCAGGATCGTGGACAGCAGCACCACGCCATTCAGCGACAGGCCGCGGCTTTCCAGCATCGCCGCCACCGCGCCAGAACGCAGCGTGCCATAGGATTCGCCGAACAGGAATTTGGGCGATTTCCAGCGGTTGTTCTTGTTCACATAGCGCATGATCGCGCGGGTGAAGGCATCGGCATCCTGATCGACCCCGTTGAAATCCTTGCCCGTCTTGTCCCCCAGCGGCCGCGACCAGCCGGCACCCATGGCATCGATGAACACGATGTCGGTCTTGTCGATCAGGCTCCACGGGTTCGGCCCCACCGCATAATCCTGCGGCGAGACGTAGACCGGCTTGTCGGTCTTCACCCGGACGGGTGCGAAACTGCCCATGTGCAGCCAGATCGTCGCCGAACCCGGCCCGCCATTATAGAAAAAGCTGACCGGGCGATTTGCGCCCTCGGCGGTATAGGCGGTGTAGAAGATGCTGCCGGTGGGCCGGCCATTGTCATCGCGGATGGTCAGCGTGCCGGCGGTGGCGGTGTAGCCGATGGGCCGACCCTTCACGCTCACGCTGCCTTTCGACACGAACGCCTGCTCCTCCACCGGCGCGCGCGCGGTGGCGGCATCGGCATCGGCAATCGCCGCATCACGCGGGCTGGTGCGCCTTTCCTGCGCCGCGGCCCCTCCGGCCAGCAACATCAGCGACAGGCCGGCAAGCAGCAATTTCTTCACGAACATCCCCTCCTGATTTGTGTCACGCTGATGGCACGCGCGGCAGGCGGTTTCAACGCCGGCCGCGCCGCACCCCCGGCGGCACGCGTGATTTGCCGGGCCGGGGCTGAAACCCGCCCCGACCTGCATTGGGTCTTGTGCGGTCACGGCGCAGGCCGCTGCTGCCGCCTTCCGGCAGCTCGAAACGCAGCGCGCCGGTGATCGGGCTGGCTTCCGCCAGCCGCAATTCCAGCCGCTGGCCCACCTCATAGCGGGTGCCGCTGTTGATGCCTTCCAACACGCGGGCGCTTTCATCAAACACGAAGCGTTCATCGCCCAGCGTGGAGACCGGCACCAGCCCATCACCGCCCAGGCCATCAACCGTGGCGAAAAAGCCGAACTTCGCCACGCCGGTAATGCGGGTTTTCACCACGTCGCCCACCATTTTCGACAGATAGGCCGCTACATAGCGATCGATGGTATCGCGCTCCGCCTCCATCGCGCGGCGTTCGGTCATGCTGATGTGATCGGCGGTCTTGGCCAGCCCCTTGCCCTCTTCGGCGTGCAGCGCGCCTTCGCCCAGCCGATAGGCGGCCGCCAGCGAACGATGCACCACCAGATCGGCGTAGCGCCGGATCGGCGAGGTGAAATGGGCATAGCTGCTTAAGCTCAGGCCGAAATGCCCGACATTTTCCGGCGTGTAATAGGCCTGCGTCTGGCTGCGCAGCACCTGCTCGCTCACCTGTTCGTGATGTTCGGTGTCCTTCACGCGGGCCAGGATGCGGTTGAACACCGCCGGCTTCACCACCTGCCCCATGGCGAAATTCTGCCCCAGCGTTTCCAGATAATCCTTCAGCGCCACCATCTTTTCACGGCTGGGGGTTTCGTGGCAGCGGAAGATGCAGGGACTCTTCTTCTTCTCCAGCGCCTTGGCCGCCGCCACGTTGGCCGCGATCATATAATCCTCGATCAACTGGTGCGCGGCCAGATGCTGCCGGATCGAAATGCCGGCGATGCGCCCCTGATCATCCAGCACCACGCGCTTTTCGGGCAGCTCCAGCGCCAGCGGCTCGCGCTTGTCGCGCGCCGCCTTCAGCGCCGCCCAGCAATCCCACAGCGGCTGCAACACCCGCAGAAACTGGCCTTCGCCCGCATCCATCGTGGCCTGCGCCTCTTCATAGGCGATGTTGGCCACGCAGCGGATCACGGCGCGGGTGAAGCGCCAGCTGAGCAGCGTGCCATCGGCATCGATGTGCAGATGGCAGGCCATCACCGCCCGGTCTTCCCCCTCCACCAGGCTGCACGCGTGCGCCGACAGCACTTCCGGCAGCATCGGCACGACCCGGTCGGGGAAATAGACGCTGTTGCCGCGGCTGCGCGCCGACCGGTCGAGCGCGGTGCCGGGGCGCACGTAAAAGCTCACATCTGCAATGGCGACGATGGCGCGAAACTGCGCCTTGTTGTCCGGATCTGGCGCCGCCCACACCGCATCGTCATGATCGCGCGCGTCGGATGGATCGATGGTCAGGAACGGCAGCGCGCGCAGATCCTCGCGCTCCCCCAGCGGCTGGCGCGCCACGCGGTCAGCCTCGGCCAGCGTGCCCTCGTCAAAACGGCTAGGAATGCCCTTGGCGTGAATGGCAATCAGGGAAAAGGCCTTGGGCGCGAACGGATCGCCCAGCACCTCCACCACCCGCGCCGTAACGCGGGGCGGGCGTCCACTGGGTTCGGCCAGCACCAGATCGCCGGCCTGCCCCTCGCCGGGATCGCTGATTGCCACATCGCTGCGCGCGCGCTTGTCCACCGGCACCAGCCGCCAGCCCAGCGCCTCGCGGCGCAATATGCCCAGCAC
>DAITMD010000210.1:0-4587 GCA_036835345.1 Sandarakinorhabdus sp.
TGTCGCCGGATTTCACCGCCACCTGCTCGGCGCTGTCCAGCACCCGCACCGTGTCACTGTCCCAGCTCAACGTCTGCGCGCCGCTGCCCGACACCTGGGCGATCTTGGCCAGCGCCTGATCGGTGAGTTGCAGCGCCGTGGCCGCCGTGCCGCCCGCCGCCTTGATCAGGCCGGATGCCAGCCCCTGCTCGTCCTCAAGCAGCGCTTTGAGCACATGTTCGGGGGCAACGCGCTGATGATTATTGCGGATCGCCACGGTCTGCGCCGATTGCAGGAAGCCCTTGGCGCGGTCGCTGAACTTTTCGATATTCATGGGCGCGTTCCTCCTGTTGCGGGAGGATATGGTGTGGCTTTACAGCAACACAAGAGGCGGCGCGATTATCGCGGCCTGAGCCACGCAAACACCAGCCCGCCCAGGGCGCCGGCAGCGCAGAACAGCAGGAACCCGCCGGTGCCGCGCGCGCCGGCCAACGGGGTCATTTCAAACTGCAGGTGCATCAGGAACAGCGCCGTGGCCACCGCACCCGCCCCGGCCAGCGGCCAGGCCAGCGCTGCCAGCGCCGGCACGCGCTGCTTCACCCATCCCGCCACCACGAATCCGATCAGCAGCGCCGCGCCAAACACCAGCAGCAACGGCACCGCCATGCCGGTGAAATCATCCAGCGCGGTCTGCGCGGCCAGCCGTGGCGGGATGTCCACGCCCAACTGGGTCAACCGGCCCTGCACCTGCCAGCTTTGCACGATGCTGGCGGCCACCGCCGTCACCAGCACCGCAGCAGACCAGGCGGGGGCAGTGCGCATCAAGTCTTTCATCTTGATCATCCCGGCGACCTTGTTCGTTAATATCTTTTACCGCATGTATGATTCGCGGGGGAAGGGTCAGTTGCTCAGAAAATGGCAATAGGTGTGAAAAACCTGTTAATAAGTCTTTCGGCGGCGGTGTTTTTCGCTGGTTCGGCCCATGCCGAGCGGGTGGAGACCATCGCCAGCGGGCTCGATCACCCGTGGAGCGTGGCTTTCCTGCCCGAAACGGCCGGCGGCGGCGTGCTGGTGACCGAACGCAGCGGGCGGCTGCTGCGCATCGTGGGCGGCGGCAAACCCGCCGCCATCGCGGGTGTGCCGCCGGTCTATGCGCGCAGCCAGGGCGGCCTGTTCGATGTGCTGCTGCACCCGCGCTTTGCGGAAAATCGCCTGCTCTATCTGTCCATGGCCGCCGGCGAAAAGGGCGCCAATTTCACCCGCATCGTCCGCGCCCGGCTGGACGGCGATCGGTTGGCGGATGTCGCCACCATCTTTCAGGTGGCCCCGGCCAAGGACACGCCGGTGCATTTCGGCGGGCGCATGGCCTTTCTGCCCGATGGCAGCCTGGTGATGACCACCGGCGATGGCTTTGATTACCGCGAACAGGCGCAGCGCCTTGGGTCCGGTCTGGGCAAGATCGTGCGCCTGAACGATGCCGGCAAGCCGCTGGCCAGCAATCCGTTCGTGGGCCGCAAGGGCGCACAGGCCAGCATCTGGAGCTATGGCCATCGCAACCCGCAGGGGCTGGCCGTCGATCCCGTCACTGGCCGGTTGTGGGCGCATGAACACGGCCCGCGCGGCGGGGACGAGCTGAACCTGATCGTGAAGGGCGGCAATTATGGTTGGCCCATTGCCACCTTCGGCCGCGATTACAGCGGCGCGACCATCAGCCCGTTCAAACGCTACAAGGGCATGATCGATGGCCGCGTGGTGTGGGTGCCATCGATCGCGCCATCCGGTCTGGCGGTGTATCGCGGCGCGATGTGGCCGGACTGGCATGGCGATCTGATCGTCGGCGCGCTGGCCGCCAAGGAGGTGCGGCGCATCGATCTGGACGCCGATGGCAAGGTGGTGGGGCAGTCGCGCATCTTCCCGAAAATCAGTGCGCGCGTCCGTGACGTGCGGGTCGCGCCGGATGGCGCGGTGTGGGTGACGACGGATGAAGACAGTGGGAAGGTGCTGCGCGTGACGCCCTAGGGCGCGACCCCTCCGTCGCCTTCGGCGCCACCTCCCCTGAGAGGGGAGGAGCAAAAGGATCTTCCCCTCAGTGCGCCGTCCACCCGCCGTCGATCACCAGCTCGGCCCCGGTCATGTAACGGCTGGCGTCGCTGGCCAGGAACACCACGCCGGCGGCGATATCCTGCGGCTGGCCGGCATGGCCCACCGGCGCGCCGGCACCCACCACATCCACATCCAGCGCATTGGCACCGGGTTGCACTGCCGCCGCCATGACGCCGCCGGTATCGATCTTCTGCCAGATCGGCGTATCGATGATGCCGGGATGCACACTGTTGCAGCGGATGCCGTCACGCATCGCCGCACACTCCATCGCCACCGCTTTGGAAAGCAGGCGCACCGCGCCTTTGCTGGTGCAATAGGCGCTCATGCCCGCCGCGCCGCCCAGCCCGGCCACCGATGAGATGTTGATGATCGATCCGCCGACATGGCCATCGCCACGCGGCATCCGCATCGCCGGTAGCGCGTGCTTGATGCCCAGGAAGCAGCTGGTGACGTTCACGTCCATCTGCCGGTGCCATTGTTCCAGCGTCAGATCGGTGATCATGCCCGACGTGCCGATGCCGGCATTGTTCACCAATATGTCGAGCCGGCCATAAAGGTCCATCACGCGCTTCACCAGTTCGGCCCAGCGCGGCTCTTCGGTCACGTCCTGCCCGCGAAAGCTCGCCTTGCCGCCGGCCGCTTCGATCATCGCCGCCGTCTCGCGGCCGCCGGGCGCGTCGATATCGGTCACGAACACGGTCGCGCCCTCGGCGGCCAGCGCGATGGCCGAGGCCCGGCCGATGCCGCTGCCGGCCCCGGTCACGAAAGCCACCCGCCCATTCAAAGCGCCCATGATTGCCACTCCCCCTAGTTTCAAAGGAGCCTGCCCCGCTTTCAGGCAGCCGGCCAGCCCTTCATATTACAGGGCGCGGATCGCCCCCCATGCGCCGGCCACCAGCAGGATCATGCTGGGCAGGAAGGTGAAGGCAAAGCCCAGGCTGCGCTTGGCCGGATCGGCATAATAAGCGCGAGCATAGAGGATGCGGCCCACGCTCCACACCGCGGTCAACCCCGCTGTCACCATATCGCCCAGCACCGGTGCCGCCACGATCACGCCGGGCACCAGCAGCGCCAGCTGCTCCAGCGTGTTGATGTGGACGCGGTTGCGCTTGTCGAACTCCGGGTGGCCGCCGGCTTGCGGCGCCGGCACGCCATATCTGGCGCGCGCCTGGCCGACAACGGCACCCAGACCGAAATAGACGAACAGGGCGGCAACCAGTGCCAGCGTGGAGAGGGGGAAAGCAGCAAGCATCAGTATTCCTTTCAATTGTCCAGCGCGGCGCGGGCGGCGGCAGCGCCGCCCACCACCGGTATGGCAACATGGCTGGGCCGCGCCGCATCGCGCCACACGCTTTGCGTTGCCGCCCGGTAATCGGCCGGTTTCGCATTGAAGATATTGGGCACGAACGTCTGCGGGTTGCGGTCATACAGCGGGAACCAGCTCGATTGCACCTGCACCATCAGCCGGTGGCCGGCGGGGATGACATGGTTCACGCCGGGCAGCAGAAACCGGTAACGCTCGGCCTTGCCCGGCGTCAGCGCCGCCGGTTTGTCAAATCCCTTCACATAGCGCCCGCGGAAGATTTCCATGCCGATGCCCAGTTGCATCCCGGCCAGATCGCCTTGCGCGCTGTTCTCCTCCGGCATCACGTCGATCAGCTTCACCACCCAGTCGCTGTCGGTGCCCGATGTGCTGGCGAACAGATTGGCTTCCGGCTGGCCGTGGATCTGCAGCGGCGCCTTGAGCGGGGTAGAGACATAGGTGACCACATCGGGCCGCACGCTGGCGTGGCGCTGATCGCTGACCAGCCACGCGCCCCACATCGCCCGGTCGCGCATGTTCACCGGCACCGGCACGAACGGCACCGGATGGGCCGGATCGGACACATAATCATCGCGCGCCTGGCTACGGTTCGGTGCGTTCAAGGACAGGCTGAAACGGTCATCCAGATAGAGGTTCACCGTTTCGCCGGCCGGGAACCGGTCATGGCGGTCCCAGCGGTCGGCACCCACGGCATAGGTCAGCACCGGCGGCGTATCATGCGCCGGCGCGCCGGGCTTCAGATGGGAATCCAGAAACGGCTTCATCACATCGCGGCGGAACTGCAGCCCGGTATCGCCGGCGAATTTCAGCACGCCCAGCCCGGAGCCATCATAATTCACGCCCGAATGCCGCCACGGCCCGATCACCAGCGACAGCAGCTTGTTGTCCGTGTCCTTGGGCTCCAGCGCGCGATACACGGCGGGCGCGCCATAACTGTCTTCCTGGTCCCACTGGCCCACCACCAGCATGGTGGGCACACTGAGCGGCCGGGCGCCCAGCAACTTGTCAAGCGCCTGGCCCTGCCACCATGCATCATAGGCCGGATGCTCCATCAGCTTTCGCACGCCGGGCAGCGCGTCCAGCCCATATTTGCGGACATAATCGCCGGCTGATCCGGCCTGCAGGAAGGCGGTGTAATAATCGCGCCGGCCCATCGCCACCGGTTCGCCGCCGGATTTGGT
>DAITMD010000211.1:0-4565 GCA_036835345.1 Sandarakinorhabdus sp.
CGCCTGATCGCAGACGCCATGGCATCTTCAAGCCGCTCGGTCGGGTTGCGTCCGATATGTCGGACGGTGACCGGATAGATGCGCCCCTCTGAACGTATATGCTCGATATCGGGGATCAGCGTGTCAAAGCCAGCACCGTCGAGCGTGGCTGACATCAGCAGCAACCGCAGGTCCGGCCGCAGCGCCTCTCTGGCCTCCAGCGTCAGCGCCAGAGCGAAATCCGCTTCCAGACTGCGCTCATGCACTTCGTCGAACAGAACGCCGGCAACCCCCGGCAGTTCCGGATCGGCTGTGAGCATCCGGGTGAAGATGCCCTCTGTCACCACTTCAATCCGGGTGGCGGCCGAAGTGCGGCTGTCCAGCCGGGTGCGATAACCGATGGTGAGGCCGACGGCTTCGCCCAATTGCTCGGCCATGCGCTCAGCAGCAGCGCGCGCAGCCAGCCGGCGCGGCGAAAGCAGGATCAGCTTGCCGCCGCTCAGCCAGTCCGCATCCAGCAGGGCCGGCGGCAGGGCGGTGGTCTTTCCGGCCCCCGGTGGTGCCACCAGAGCGACTGGCCTATTGCGGGCCAACGCTGCCTTCACCTGCGGGAGGACGGCTAGAACGGGCAGCATCAGAATGGCTTGACGATCACCAATATGACGACGGCGATGGTGACCAAGGATGGCACTTCATTGGCCAGCCGCAGGCCCTTTTCGCTCAGTGGCCGTTCGCCCAAGGCAAAGCGCTTGCTCATCTCCACGGCCCAATGATGATACCAGGTCAGGCCCAGCACGATCAGGAACTTCGCAACCAGCCACAGCGGCCAGCCCAGATGAAACCCCAGCGAAAGCCCCGCAAGCCAGCTGACCATCATGGCCGGCGACAGGATGATGCGGCGCAAACGCTGGCAACGATCATCCCACAAGGCTGCTTCCGGTGCGCCCGCCGGCAGCGGGTGCCAATAGACCAGAAAGCGCGGGATCATGAACAGCCCGGCCATCCAGAAGATGACGAAGGCGACATGCAGCGCCTTCACCCACAGATAGGCATCCCCAAGCCAGCCTGTGCCCCAATCCACCATGGATTATAGAGGTTTCTTCAAAAGGTCGAACAGCTGTTCGACATGCGCGATCGGCGTATCCTGCAGGATACCGTGACCAAGATTGAAGATGTGCGGCCGATCCGCCAATGCTCGGCGGATATGGGTGACGGCTTGCTCCAGCGCGTCACCACCGGCGATCAGCGCAAGTGGATCAAGATTGCCCTGCACCGGCATGTCGGCGGGTAAAGCCGACGCCGCCCACACCGGGTCGACCGTTTCATCCAGCCCGACCGCATCGACACCTGTTTCCGCCGCATAGGCTGCCAGTTTCGCCCCGGCACCCTTGGGAAAACCGATGACCGGCACTTCGGGATGCAGAACCATCAGCCTGCCGGTGATGGCTGCGTTGGGCGCGATCACCCAGCGTTCGAACTGGGCTGGAGAAAGCGTGCCAGCCCAACTGTCGAACAGCTGGATTGCCTGGGCACCTGCGCGGATCTGCCCCGACAGATATTCCACCGTCACATCGACAATGCGATCGATCAGCGCCTGAAAGCGCGCCGTGTCCTGATAGGCCAACCTGCGGGTTTCCGCCTGATCCTTGCTGCCGTGGCCGGCGACCATATAGGTGGCGACCGTCCACGGGCTGCCGGCAAAGCCCAGCATGGTCACCTTGGGATCAATGGCCGCCCGCGCCTTGGCCACTGTGTCATAGATGCTGGCGAAATAGCCCGGGGCCGGCACCAAGGCGGAAAAATCACCGTCGTGCAGCGCTGGCGACAGTTGCGGACCTTCACCCGGCCCAAAGGTAAGGCCCTGCCCCATGGCGTGCGGCACGATCAGGATATCGGAAAACAGGATGGCACCATCCATGCCGAAACGGCGCAGCGGCTGAATGGTGATCTCCGCCGCCGCATCGCTGTCGTACACCAGTTCCAAGAAACCGCCCTTTTCAGCGCGCAAGGCCCGATATTCGGGCAGATACCGGCCGGCCTGCCGCATCAACCAGACCGGCGGGGGATCGCGCCGTTCTCCCTTCAGCACAGCCAGCAGAGGCGGATCGTCGGCAGCAACAGGCGGGAGATGATTGACCATGCCTCCCTTTCGGCGGGCCATCCTGCCGGGTCAAGGCCCAACACCAACCCAAAAATTCAATCAAGGAATCTGAAAAATTGAAACCTGTAGTTGTGCACCGGAAAGCGGGGATAAAAACTCTTCCCGGATGATGTCCACAATGGCAATCCCGCACGACTGACCGGAAACGGGCGAGTCGCATCAACTTCCCCCGTTTTCCACAGCCCATCCTGCGGTTCTGTCCTTATGCGGGCGGTTGATACCGGCGGCGCTGGCAGAGCCTGTGCAAATCGCGCTTGCCCCGGTTGCACCACCGGCATTACCCATCGGCCCAGATGCTTATCCACAAGATCATACCCGCGGAAATTTGCCGCTGTGCCGCCAACAGGCTGGCAGTATGACCGGCAGCGAACCGCTCCACCTGCATCTGATCAGCGATTCCACCGGTGAAACGTTGGAGTCGGTGGCCAAGGCCAGCCTGGCGCGGTTCGAAGGCGCCGAGGCAGTGAAGCATTTCTGGCCGATGGTCAGAAGCGAGGGCCATCTGGACCGCATCATCACCGAAGTCGCCAAGAAACCCGGACTGGTCATCTATACGCTTGTTGACGGCGCAGTGCGGGAACAGCTTGAACGGCGTTGTGCCACTCTGGGCCTGCCGATGGTGTCACCGCTTGATCCGACGATTTCGGCATTGTCCGAACTGCTCGGGCAGGCCGCCACGCGCCGACCAGGTCGTCAGCATGTGATGGATCAGGCCTATTTTCGTCGTGTGGATGCGATCAACTACACAATGGTGCATGACGATGGAGCTCAGGCAACCCTCGAGGATCTAGAGGAGGCCGATATCGTGCTGCTCGGCGTATCGCGCACCTCAAAGACGCCTACATCAATCTATCTGGCCAATCGCGGGTACAAGACGGCCAATATTCCGGTGGTGCCGCAATCCCCGCCGCACCCCCACGTCTGGCAGATCAAGGGTCCGTTGTTGGTGGGGTTAACCACGGCACCCGACCGGCTGCAATCGATCCGGCGCAACCGGCTGCTCACCCTGGGTCAGACACCAGATACGGATTATGTGGACGTGGAGCGTATCGAAGCAGAGGTTGCCTTTGCTCGCCGCCTGTTTGCCGATCACGACGTGCCGGTGATCGACGTGACGCGCCGTTCCATCGAAGAAACCGCGGCGGCCATCATCAATCTGCATCAAGGTCGGGGCAGCACGGGCGCATGACACTGATCCTGGCCAGCCAGTCTGCCGCGCGCCGGGCGATGTTGTCGGCAGCCGGCGTGGCGTACACAATGATGCCGGCGCATGTCGACGAAGAGGCCATCACCGCAGGCCTGATCGCCGAAGCTGCGAGCCCGGAGCGCATTGCCGATGCGCTTGCCGAAGTGAAGGCGCTCAAAATCAGCGCCCAGTACCCGGACGATCTCGTGCTGGGCGCCGATACTGTGGTGGTGACCGCGCAGGGCCAGCTGATCGCCAAGCCGGAAACCCGCACGGCGGCCAGCGCCCAGCTGGCACAATTGTCCGGGACAACACATCAACTGATATCGGCCGCCGTCCTGTGCAGCGGCGGCGCGGCGCAGTGGCGTGCCAGCGGATCGGCACGCCTGACGATGCGGAAGCTGACACCGGATTTTATCGCCGACTATCTTGACCGCGAAGGCGACGCGGTTCTGGGCTGCGTCGGTTGCTATCGCATCGAGGGGCTGGGTGCCCAGCTGTTCTCCCGCATCGATGGCGATCAGTTCACCATCCGCGGACTGCCGCTGTTGGCGGTGCTGGAACAGCTGCGCGCGCGCGCGGTGCTGCCATCATGACCCAGCCCCCGGTTGCAGGCGTGATTGGATGGCCGATCAAGCATTCAAAATCCCCCCTCATTCACCGCTTCTGGCTGGACAAGCTAGGGATCGATGGCGACTACAGCCGCTTCCCGGTTGCGCCGGAAGCACTGGCTGATTTCATCCGCGCGCTGCCGGCTATGGGCCTGCGCGGGGTCAATGTCACCCTGCCGCACAAGGTGGCGGTGATGGCGCATCTCGACACGCTGGACGACAGCGCAATTGCCGTCGGGGCGGTCAACACGGTGAAGCTCTTGCCTGATGGCCGGCTTGGCG
Organism: Sandarakinorhabdus sp.; assembly: GCA_036835345.1. Lineage (GTDB taxonomy): Bacteria > Pseudomonadota > Alphaproteobacteria > Sphingomonadales > Sphingomonadaceae > Sandarakinorhabdus. Next base: position 4,220 of record DAITMD010000211.1, read on the forward strand.
GCGCCAACACGGATGTGGATGGGATCGTCGGGCCTATGGGTAATCGGCCAGTGCGCGGCCGCGAAGTGATCATCCTGGGCAGCGGCGGCGCGGCCAGGGCTGCCGTGACTGCCGCCGTCGTCATGGGCGCTGCATGGGTGAAGCTGATCGCCCGCGACAAGAACAAAGCCGAGGCGCTGCTAAAGGGCGCAGGGCAGCCGGGCACGATCCTGCCCTGGGGCGGCCCGCTGCCGGTGACACCCGAAGTCGCGTTGCTGTTCAATGCAACGACGTTGGGCATGGCCGGCCAACCACCGCTCCACGTCGATCTGTCGGTTCTGCCAGCGGATGCGGCGGTGTTTGATGC
>DAITMD010000212.1:0-4529 GCA_036835345.1 Sandarakinorhabdus sp.
CGGCGGCGATTGTCGATCAGCGCCTTGATCTCATTCAGATACGTCCGCGCCGCGCCGGCCACCGGGGCAAAGCGCACCGGCAGCATATCCGCATCGGCCAGCCGCATCACCAGCCGCCCGGCGACCTTGGAAAGCGCCGCGCCATATTCTAGCCCCGGATCGTCCCAGCGCACGAAATGATCATAACTGTCGTAGATGCTGTGGTAGGACCCGGCGCTTTCGCCTTCTCCGCCAAAGCCGATGTTCAGGCTGGACACGCCGGCATGGTGGATGAAGGCGGTATAGTCGCTGCCCGAACCCAGCGCATTCAATGGCTGATCCGCGCCCAGTTCCGCCGCCGCCAGCGCCGCCGGGTTGCCGCGCAGGCCATCGAACGCCTTGGCGCGCACGCCGGCCCGCCAGCGGTCGGCCACGCTGGCCCCGGTGCGCGGGTCCTTCACATCGGCCGCCACCTTGCCCACCAGCTGGGTGAACTGCCCGCTGCCATCCGCGCCCAGAAAGCCGCGGCCATTGCTGTCGCTGTTGATATAGATCACCGCCTTTTGGCGAAGCTCGGCGATATGCTGCTCCACCCATTCGGTGGAACCCAGCAGGCCCGGCTCCTCGCCATCCCAGCTGGCATAAACGATGCTGCGCTTTGGCCGCCAGCCGGATTTCCATAAGCTGCCCAGCGCCTTGGCCTCGCTCATCATCGCCACTTCACCCGACAGCGGATCGGATGCGCCGAACACCCAGCCATCATAATGATTGCCGCGCACCACCCATTCGTCTCGCCGGGATGAACCGGGCAGCGTGGCGATCACGTTGGAAATGGTCTTCAACGACCATTCGCTTTCCACCTTCAGCCGCACCTTCACATCATCGCTTCCGCCAAAGCGATAATGGAACGGCAGGCCGCCGCGCCAATCCGGCGGCACCGGCGCGCCGGTCAGCCGCGTCAATATCTCGGTCGCATCGACATAGGATATTGGCAGCGTCGGGATTTTCAGCACTGTCGGTGCCGTCTCGCGGGTAAAGCGCTTGGCCCCCTTCACCGCCGCCACACCGGGGGTCAGCGGATCGCCGGGATAGGTGGTCATGTCCACCACGCTGCCGCGCTGCACCCCTGCCGGCGGGCGGCCGCCGCCATTCGGATAGGTGTCGGCACTGCCATAACCATCCTGCTGCGGATCGGAATAGATCAGGCAGCCGATCGCGCCGGCTTCCTGCGCCAGCTTCGGCTTCAGCCCGCGCCAGCCGCCGCCATAGCGGGCGATGACGATCTTGCCCTTCACCGAAATGCCGCGCCGTGCCAGCGCCTCATAATCGGCCGGCAGGCCATAGTTCACATAGACCACCGGCGCCGTCACATCGCCGTCGCCCTGATAGGCCACGTAGGGCGGCAGCGCGCCGGCCAGCTGGTTCGATGTCGCGTCCTCCGGGATGCCCGGCTCCTGCCCGCCCAGTTTCCTTGCCGCCGGGCCAACCAGTTCCAGCGCCGTGGAGATCGGCGTGGGATAGAGCACCTGATAATCGGCGCGCTTCACCTGCCAGCCCCATTCGCGGAACATTTTTTCAATCAGCGCCGCATTGGCCTGATTGTGCGGGCTGCTTAAGTGGTTCGGCCCGGCCGACAGGGTTTTCAGCCAGGCCATCTGTTCGGCGCTGCTGATCTGCGCGTCGAACGCGGTTTCCAGATTGGCCGGCTGGGCGGCGGCGGCCGTGCCCAGCAGCATGGCGGCGAAGAAGATGGTGCGCATGATTGTCCCCAGCAGTGTGAGGCAAGGTCTAGCCGCTTCGCAGCCCCGGTGACGAGTCCGAAAAACCTTGTTACCCCTATCCAAATGTCCGGCCCGCTTTCCGATATATTGGTGATTGATCTGTCGCGGGTGCTGGCCGGCCCCTATGCCACTATGGTGCTGGCCGATCTGGGCGCCCGCGTCATCAAGGTGGAGCGCCCTGACGGCGGCGATGATGCCCGCGCCTATGGCCCGTTCGTGAACGGCCACAGCGCCTATTTCGCCAGCATCAACCGCGGCAAGCAATCGATCGCGCTTGATCTGAAGGCCGCCGCTGACCGCGCCATCTTCGAGGCATTGCTGGAGCGCGCCGATGTGCTGGTCGACAATTATCGTCCCGGCGTGATGGCCCGGCTGGGCTATGGCTGGGATGTGCTGCACGCCCGCTACCCGCGCCTGATCCACGCAGCCACCTCGGGCTTTGGGCAGACCGGCCCGGACGCGAAGAAAGCCGCCTATGACATGGTGGTGCAGGCGATGGGCGGCATCATGTCGGTCACCGGCCATCCCGGCGGGCCGCCGACGCGGGTGGGCACCAGCATCGGCGACATCACGGCCGGGCTGTTCACGGTGATCGGCATCACGGCGGCGCTGCATTATCGGGGGAAGACCGGTTTGGGCCAGTTCGTCGATGTCGCCATGCTGGACGGGCAGATCGCCATCCTGGAAAACGCCATCGCCCGCTATGCCGCCACTGGCCAGTCGCCCGGACCGCTGGGCGCGCGCCATCCCAGCATCACGCCCTTTGCGGCATATCAATGCGCCGATGCGCCCATCGTGATTGCTGCGGGCAATGATGCGCTGTTCGCGGCGCTGATGGCCTCGCTGGGCCTGCCCACGGATGATCCGCGCTTTGCCGGCAACGAAGCCCGCACCGCCAATGCCGACGCGCTGGCCGCCGTTCTTGAGGGGGTGCTGGGCACGCAGCCGGCGGCGCACTGGCTGCCGCTGCTTGAAGCCGCCGGTGTGCCGTGCGGGCCGCTGAACACGATCGGGCAGGCGCTGGCCAACCGGCAGGTTCGGGCGCGGAACATGGTGGTGGAAACCGCGCTGCCCGACGGCACGCCGCTGATCGCCGCCGGCAACCCGGTGAAGCTGTCGGCCCACCCTGACCCCGCGACCCGCGCGCCCGCCCCGGCGCTGGACGGAGACCGCGCCGCGATTCTGAAGGAGCTCGGCCAAGGGGATACGCAAACATGAATGAAGATCTCGCCCTGGCCCAGCGCCTTGCCGAAGCCGCCGGCGCGGCGATCAGGCCGTGGTTCCGCCGGCCGTTCCTGGTAGAGACCAAGGAGGATTTTTCCCCCGTCACCGCTGCCGACCGCGAGGCGGAGGCCGCCATCCGCGCGCTGCTGGATCAATATCGCCCCGATGATGGCGTGATCGGGGAGGAATATGGTGATGATCGCCCCGATGCGGAGCGGGTTTGGGTGCTCGATCCCATCGACGGCACCCGCGCCTTCGTGTCGGGCCGGCCGCTGTTCGGCACGCTGATCGCGCTGATGGAACAGGGCAAGCCCGTGCTGGGCATCATCGATCAGTGCATCATCGGCGATCGCTGGATGGCGGGGCCGGGCCAGCCGACCGTGTTCAACGGCGGCCGCGCCCATGTGCGGCGCTGCGATCACCTGTCTCAGGCGCGCATCGGCACCACCAGCCCGCAGGCCTTTGCGCCGCAGGATTTCACCGCCTTCGAACGCGCCCGCCGCGCGGCCGGCGATACGCTCTATGGCGGCGATTGCCACAATTATGGCCTGGTCGCGTCCGGCCATCTGGATGCCGTGGTCGAAGCCGGCCTGAAGCTGCACGATTGGGCGGCGCTGGTGCCGATCATCACCGGGGCCGGCGGCGTGATGACCGATTGGCAGGGCGCGCCGCTCACCATGGCCAGCGATGGCCGGGTGATAGCGGCTGGCGATCCCGGCATCGCCGCCGCGATCGCGGCGCTGCTCTGAATGTTCCGCACGCTCTGGCTCATTATCGGTTTCACCAGCCTGGCGCTCGGCATTGCCGGCGTGGTGCTGCCGCTGCTGCCCACCACGCCGTTCGTGCTGCTGGCCGCCTATTGCTTCGCGCGCTCCAGCCCCCGGATGTATGATTGGCTGATGACGCACAAATTGTTCGGCCCACTGATCCGGAACTGGGAACAACACCGCGCCATCGCGCCGCGCGCCAAGCTGCTGGCCGTGCTGTCGATGGCCGGGGTGTTCGTGCTGGCCTGGGCGATGGGCGCATCAAGCCGGGTGTTGATCATTCAGGCGGTGATCCTGCCGGCCACCTGCCTGTTCATCCTCACCCGGCCCAGCGGACCAAAGACGCCTACTTCGTAAGGCCGGTCCAATATCCGGCAAAGGCCCACAGATCGGCCGCTTCGGCGATGATCTTGTCCGTGGGCTTGCCGCTGCCGTGGCCGGCGCGGGTTTCGATGCGGATAAGGTGCGGCTTGTCGCCCGTATTCGCCGCCTGCAGCGCGGCGGCATATTTGAAGCTGTGGCCTGGCACCACGCGGTCATCGGTATCCGCCGTCGTCACCAGCACGGCCGGATAATCCTGCCCGGAACGGATGTTGTGATAGGGGCTGTAGCCCAGATTGTAGCGGAACATCTCCGGCTTGGTCATGTCGCCATAATCATCCACCCAGTACCGCCCGGCGGTCCAGTTGGCATAGCGCAGCATGTCCATCACGCCCACCGCCGGCAGCGCCGCGGCGAACAGATCGGGACGCTGGTTGGTGACGGCGCCCACCAGCAG
>DAITMD010000213.1:0-4519 GCA_036835345.1 Sandarakinorhabdus sp.
CCACGAGATCCAATTACTACATTCCGTAGCGATATTACTGGAAAGATACAAGATATCATTCTTCTTAAGGACAGACTGCACCGGGCGTCGCGTTGCCCAGGAAAGGTCGTGGCAAACGGGATCATGCGCTGCTGATCAAGGGCAGGCGTCGCTGTCAGATCGGGCCGGAAGGACTGTGCGTGCTCTTATGCTCCGATCGGCTGCGGCCTTCGTTCAGTCCCATATGGTGACGTAATTGCCCGTGAATTGCTGGGCCTTGCCGTCATGGCCCGGGCCCTGGCGCACCCAGCGGCCGACGGTGTAGCCCATGCGGCCATCAGGCGATGCAACCGCTTCGGTGGGCGCCCAGCGCGTGGACCAGCCCGGCCGTTCGGCCGCAGCCATGAAGGCATGGACACCTGTTGGCGTGCGCACGATTGCGGCCTCGGCGGGCGATGCGGCTGCACCTGGCGGCGGCGTGCGCAACATGCGCACATCCGGGTTAGACACTGATCTGAAAGCTTCGGGCAGGCCAATCCGCGCGGCCAGCGCGTCAAAGGCGCGGTCAGCCTCCAGCAGCGAGTCTTCGACTGGACCGGCGGCGGCCGGTGCCGCCACAAGCCACAACAGTAAGACGGTCACGATCATGCGGAACATATTCTGTCCTCCTGTTTGTTGCGGGCGCTCAGCTATTGCCTGGCTTCTGGACGTCGCCTGTGCGTTCGCCATGGCAATCGAGCAGCAGGCTGATACGGTACGCGATATTCCGGTCGGCCAGAGCGATGCGGCCCGTTGCGGGCTGCCGCCGGCTGGCAAGCCGGGCGGACTTGATCAGGGCCGAAGCGGTAGCGAGCGGATCATGGCGGGCGGCAAGCGCATCACACGCGATTTCAGCCTGCTTGCCCACGTGACGATAGGCGGCCCACCAGCCGAAAAGCCCGGCCGATCCCACCATCACGTCCAGCCAGGCGTCGCCGCTCGGCGCCACCAGCAACGTCAGGGCCAGCATCAAGGCCGCGCCGAACGCGGGGGGCAGCAGCAGCAGCCGGATGGCATCATGGTTGGCGATATGCGCCGCTTCATGAACAAGTGCGCAGCGAAGCTCTGCCGGGTTCAACCAGTCGGGAAGCGTCGGGTGCATCAGAATCACCGGATCACGCCAGCCGATGACAGACAGCGGGCTGTTTCGGTCTTGCCCCTGCAATACCCGGATCGGCTGGCCGGTGCGTGGGTGCCTGGGCGCGATTGTATCAGACAATGGCACTGGCAGGCGGGAACGAGCGAGGCGCATGCGGGTGAACTCGGTTAGCAGCGCTGAAGCAATGATCCACACCAGCATCACGCACAGAACGAGGCTCATCTGTCCGCCTCGGCCTGGGCGCGGCGCACCGCGGCTTCCAACTCATCCAGCAAGCCGGCATCCAGCCGCTTGATGTTGCCCACAAAGTGCTGAACCAGCGTGCCACGCTGGCCAATATCGCCCGTCGCCAGCGCCCCGGCCAGCCAGGCGCCCGTATGCTCGACCCGGCTGCTGGCGGTGCGGTAAAGAAAGGATCGGCCGCGCTTCTCACGCACCAGCCGTCCCTTGTCGGTCAATCGGGACATGACCGTCATGATGGTGGTGTAGGCATTGCGTTCGCCAAGGGCCTCGCGGACATCAGCCACGGTGGCCGATCCCAATTGCCAGATGGCCTCCATGATGGCCCTTTCCAGAGGTCCGAGGCCCAGCGATGGTTCGGCGGATGGCGGGTGTTCTGGTGTCATCCTTATCAGCATAACCAAAATTTCGTCCCTAGGCAGCAGGTGTGTCTGGCCAATATGCGGCTGCGCTTCACCGCTGAGAAGGCGGCTTACCGGCAGGACCGGCATGTCGAGTTTCAGCAGCTGTTCCCCTCCGCTGCCACCGAACACCGCCAGCAAACGCTGGTTCCGCAATGGTGGCCATGTTCTGGCCGGCCCGCGCTACACCGCGCGCCAACTTGACCGTTCGCGACGGGCTGGAGGCCGGGGTTGGCGTGCAGAATCTGCTCGATCCAGATTACCGGCTTGCTGACGGCTTCCCGGATGCTAGACGCAGCTTCGTCGCCACGCTGGGAGTGAGGTACTGAGCCGATCTGACCGACGGAGGCTTGCTGGTCGGCTCGATAGGTGAAGCTCAAGGCCATCCTCCCTCAACCGACCTTGGAACAGCATGCTAGCTGATCCTCCCCGTCTTCATATCGGCCGCCTTTTGGGACGGGCCGCTTGGGCCACGGCATAATCGCGGAGCACCTCTTTGAAGAGCGATTGTGAAGTGATCGATCAAACTCTGCGAAGCGCAGTTCCCAAGAGCGCATAATTTCCCGATCGGGAAATTCTCAGTAGTCGAGATCAGTTTACTGGGATAATTTCCCGAGCGGGAAAGTCGACCATGGAGATCGCCAGCTGACGAAGGCTGTCCGTGGAGCGGGGGATGAACTCTGCGCGAGATCGTCTGACGACCAGACCTTGGGACTGGCCGGCTGGCGAAGAAGGTCGGTGACGGTCCTTTTCTGGTGCTTCGAGGGGTAAAGTCTGGTATTCTAAATCGGCTTCAAGGGCAGAAAAGGTGTCGATAGATGCTGAAACCGCGAAAAAACTTTCGCGCCGATTTTATTAATGATTTCAAAAGGGTGATCAGATGACGGGCCTTGGGGCGGGCCGGGTTACCGAAGGGCAAGCGTAATTCCAATAAAAACAATGTCTTATGATGCGACTCAACAATCGAGTGGGAGTGACGGGAAACGGATACTGCGGGCGGGTCTGGCGTAGACTGTCGTTGGAAATGCTGCGATTTTCTGTGCTTGGTGAACCTGATCGGTCATCTGTCGTCTCCCACGTCTCGAGGTCCGACTGCGCATCGATCCGGCTGATCAACTCGTGTGGAATCCGGCGGCCCGGCAGCGGCTTATAATGCTTGTTGCGGCGGCTCGTGGTCGACCCCGCGTATTGGCAGGAACGTGCCTTTATCGTTCACGCAGAGTGTGACGGCAGACGGAGTAATTGTTCTTGCTCATTCCATGGGGGCTGGTGGTGCTTGCCGACAAGCCGGCTCCATGTCAGCAATGGAAAATGATACAAGATCACCTTAGGGGGCCAATGCTGGCGGGGCTTGCCGCGCTCCTGCCTGCTTTCCTTTCTGGTGCGCCGCCGGCTGCGGCTGCTCCGCCGCCGGCAAGCACGGCCAATCTCGATGCTGTCCTCTGGATGCAGAAGGCGCCGGAATACGGGCTTGTCGCGGCCGGCCAATGGCGCGCGCTGGCGGACCGGTTGCCGGCGTTGAAGCGCGGCGGCGAGGCCTTGGCCCCCAGCGAGGTGCCGGCCGAACGCGCGCGGCGCCGGCCGCCGGCGATCATCGTCGATCTTGATGAGACGGTCATCGACAACAGCCCGGCCAATGCCGAAACGGCAAGTGGTCTGACGTATGATGAAGCGCGCTGGCAGGGCTGGCTTGGCCGGGTGGACGAGCAATTCGCCGTGCCGGGCGCGGTTGCGGCGTTGCAGGCTGCAGCCAAAGCCGGCTTTCGGGTGTTTTACGTTTCGAACCGCGAATGCAAGGCCGCCAGTGCCCCGGCCGTTGCCCCGCATCCCGATTGCCCGGCCCGGCGCCACACGTTGGCCGTTCTGAAGCGCCTTGGCCTGCCCTTTGCCGACGATCCGTCGGCCCTGCTGCTGCGCAACGATCAGCAGGGCTGGGCCGACAAGACGGCGCGCCGGCAATTTCTGGCGAAAAACTTTCGCATCGCCGCCTTGGTGGGCGATGATATCGGAGATTTTCTGCCGCGTGCCGAGGCTGAACAGCTAATCGACAGCATCGGGCAGGGCGGAACGGTCGCGGCGCGCATGGCGGCGCCGGACAGCGTGATGACGAAAATGGCGGCCCATGCCGGGCGGGACTGGTTCGTGTTGCCCAATCCGGCCTATGGCAGCTGGGAACGCAGCCAGGGCAGCCGCATTGCCTGTTCCAGCCCGCGCCTGGCTGGCGCTGCCTGTGCCGAAGCCGCGCTGGCGGCCAAGCAGGGCCGGCTGGTGCTGCCCGGCGGTGCCCAGCGGTTGCGGCTGGCAACCTGGAACATGGAATGGCTGATGCCGGCCGAGGTGCGCGATGCGCTGCTGGCGCGCTGTGTCGAGGGGCAACCGCCCAGCGCGGTGCGGGCGCTGCCCTGCCCACGCGAACCCTATCCGCCGGTGCCGCGCCATGATGCCGACGATATTGCCCTCATGGCCGGCTATGCCGCGCGCCTGCAGGCCGATGTGGTGGCCGTGCAGGAGGTCGACGGGCCCGACGTGGCGGCGCTGGCCTTTCCGGGCTATACGCCGGCCTGTTTTGTGAGCCGTGCCCATCCGCAAAAGACCGGCTTCGTGGTGCGTACCGGCATATCGTTTCGCTGCAACGGCGACCTAACGGCGCTGGATGATGATGGCGCTGCCCGCGCCGGGGCCGATATCACCTTGTGGCCTGATACACCGCATGCCGTGCGCCTGCTGTCCGTCCATTTGAAGAGCGGCTGTTTCGACCGGC
>DAITMD010000214.1:0-2397 GCA_036835345.1 Sandarakinorhabdus sp.
GAATGCCTCAATGAGACGCTGTTCACATCCCTGGCCCACGCTAGGTCGATCCTGGCCGCCTGGAAGCACGACTACAACACTGTCAGGCCACACTCGAAACTGGGCGGACGCACCCCCGCCGAGATCGCCGGCCAACGGGGTTGGGGGCATGCCCCCAACCCCGTTGCCATCACATCAACCATCAGCCATCAAAGCAAAGGACTCTACTTCTGATCGGCACCAATCAGGGGTGCACGTCATTGGAGGCAAGGCGATGGGTGAACCCAGAAATGCGGCGGCCTTAAACCTGCAACAACGGTTCCTTGGTTTGCCGGCCAGCATTGTCCACGACGTGATGCGCGCACAGGGATTGGGGCAACGGGTTCTGCCGCCGACCATCCGCGCCATAGCGCCGGGCTCGAAGCTCAGCGGGCCGGCGTTCACCGTATCCGGCCGCTCTGTTCACGATCACGACGCGCATGAAACGCTGCTGGCCTGGACGGCCATGCTGTCTCGCGTGCCAGCAGGCCATGTGCTGGTGTTGCAACCGAATGACAGCATCATCGCGCACATGGGCGAATTGTCGGCCGAAGCGCTGGCGCTGCGCGGCGTGCTGGGGGCGGTGATTGATGGCGGGTGCCGCGATGTTGATCGGATCAACAGCATCGGTTTGCCGGTCTTCTGCCGGTATTTCACACCGCTGGACGTGGTGGGGCGGTGGCTGCCGGATCGCTTTGAGGAGCCTGTGGTGATCGGGGATTGGGCGATCAACCCGCGCGATATCATTGTTGCCGATACGGATGGGATTTGCGTGGTGCCGCGCGTCCATGCCGAACAGGTCGCCAGCGCGGCCGAAGCCGCGATGAACACGGAAAATCTTGTGCGCACCGCCATCCTTGCCGGTATTGATCCCGAAACAGCCTATCGGCGGCACGGCAAGTTCTGAATGGCGCGCCTCAGCCTGCGCGAGCAGGCAGACAAGATGGCCCGGCGGGCGTGAAGCGTTTGTAGGTTAGGAGGAACTCCTGATGGCCCAGCGCTTCGGAGCAGGTCGGTCTGCCATCGGCAACGGCCATGACGAGTGCGGCGATCTCGGCCCCGACCGTGTCAAGGCCGGCACGCCCCTCAAGGATCCGGCCGGCATCAATGTCCATATCGTCTGACAGGCGGCGGAAGGTTTCGGGATTGGCGCAAACCTTGATGACCGGCGAGATTGCCGACCCCACAACAGATCCGCGCCCGGTCGAGAACAGGATCACGTGCGCTCCGCAGGCAATCAGTTCAACGATCTCAGCATTGTCGGCAATGTTGGGAAAGCCGAAGCGCACCTCTCCATCGGGCACCACATCAAGCAGGTACAGACCGCCGCCCGGCGGAAGGTCGCCGGGCTTCAACAGGCCTGCGATTGGTGAGGCGCCCGATTTTGCATAGGCGCCCATGCTCTTTTCTTCTTGTGTGGTCAGGCCGCCATCGGCATTGCCCACCGCGAAACTGCCATGGCCCAATGTCGTGTAATATCGCGCGGCCTTGTCCACCGTGGCCACGATCTCGGCACCCAGTTCCGGCGTGACGGCCCGTGCTGCCATATGGCCTTCGCAGCCGATCAGTTCACCGGTTTCTTCAAAGATGCCGGCGGCCCCGGCAGCGATAAGATGATCGAACGCACGGCCGATGGCCGGATTGGCCGTCAGCCCGCTGGTGCCGTCCGATCCGCCGCAGATGGTGCCAACCACCAGATCTGCCGGCTGCAACGGCACCTGCGGCATGGCGGCCAGGATCGGCAGGGTTTGCGCCACCCATTCGCGCCCGCGCGCGATCGTGCTGCGGGTGCCGCCGGCCTCCTGGATCACAAGCAGTTCCGCCCGCCGGCCACTGGCACGCACGATCTCCAGTAGGCGATTGCGCTGAAAGCTTTCGCAGCCCAACGAGACGAGCAGCACGGCACCGACATTGGGATGGCAGCACAACCGCTCCATCATCGCTTGCGCATAATCGTTGGGATAGCAGCCGGGAAAGCCGATCAGGTGCACGTCGCCGCCCTCATGCCGTTCAGCAACGGCGCGGGCGACATGATGCGCGCACTCTACGAGATAGGCGACCGCAACGATGTTGCGGATGCCCTTGCGGCCGTCACGGCGCTGCCAACCCTTCATGCCGCATGCCCTCCGCTGCGATCTGCCGGTGTTGCCAGATAATCGCTGGCCAGATTGTGAAGATGCACCAGCGCGCCGGCCGGGATAGGCCGGGTTGCCGATCCGATGATGGCGCCGTGCTTGATGATCTTGCCGCCAGTTTCGATGCTCTGGCGGGCAAGCTTGTGGCCAAGCGGCACCGGCTGCGGCAGCATGATCTCGCGCTCCCCGTCCAGCAGGCGCTTGCCGGCTGGCAGATCGGCGGTCGCGACCAGCCCGTGGGGCA
>DAITMD010000214.1:2407-4505 GCA_036835345.1 Sandarakinorhabdus sp.
CCAGCACATTGTCGGATGGGTCAAGCAGTAATACGGGCTGCGCAGACGTCATGCTGCAATCTCCAGCACCGATGCCGCCGCGCCGGTGTGCGCCGGCGGCACGTCCACCAACAGATCATCGCCATCGCGCCGGCAGGCCAGCGCTGGACCATCGAGCAGCGAAAGGCCCGCCGTGCGCGCCCAGCCGGGCAGGCGCAGCGTGGGCGGCAGGGCACCGGCCACCAGCGCGAAGCGGGCGCCGTCAACGGCCACAGGCAGCAGCAGCGTGTCGCCGTGACCGGCCTGCGGCAGCCCCGGCCACGGCCGGCTGCCATAGATCGCCCGCCCATGCACCTTGAGGAATGCGCCCAGAGCCTCCAGTGGCCGGGCCTGTTCATCGGGAATGCTGCCATCGGCACGCGGGCCGATGTTGATCAGCAGGTTGCCGCCGTTGCCGACGATGCGCAGGAACATGTTCACCAGCGCTGCGCCGTCGAGGAAATCGGCGGCAATCTCGTTGGCCTTGTAACCAAAGCTGTGGCCAACCCCGCGGACTGTTTCCCACGCCACGTCGCCCATGCCGCCGCTGGTGGCATATTCGGGCGTGCGGTGGTCGAACACTTCTGGGATGTCCGGAGCGAAGGCGAAGCCCGGCGTGCGCAGTGCATCGGCGATGGCGCGGTTGAATTCGGCACGCGCGGCCGGATCGGCCATGGCCGCATGGGTGGGCGTGGGCAGCTGGAAGCGGTCGTTGATCAGCCGGTCTTCGCGTGCATTGAAATATTCCGCCAGCAGCACCCACAGATCATCGGCGTCGGGATAGCCGATGTCGTTCCACAAGATATCGGGATCGGTGGCGGCAATCAGTTCGCGGTAATGATCGCGCATCATCTGGCGTGCGGCAGGCCCGGCCGGCAGCGCGGCACGCATTTCGCCCAGATTGGCGATGGGTTCGGGATTGAGCGTCCAGTCCAGCCCGGCGCTGTAGTACACGCCGAACCGCAGGCCCCGGCGCCGTGCCGCTACCGCCATTTCCGCCACCAGGTCGCGCGGCGCGTGCCAGCGTGCACCGCGCATCGGATTTTCAAGGCGGGTCGGCCACAGGCAATAGCTGTCGTGATGCTTGGTCACCGGCACCACGTAATGCGCGCCAATGTCAGCGATGAAATCCATCAACGGGTCTGCCGACCATGCCGACAGTCCGGCTTCGAAGGCCGAACGGAACGATGTGTAGGACGCTTCGCCAAAGCGCGCGCGGTGCTGCTGCGCTGTTGGTCCGTCCGGGAATTTCAGACTGTTTTCATACCATTCGGCATAGGGGGTCAGCTTCAGGGCATCATCGGGCCGTTCGGCAAGAAGCTTGACGACATCGATTCCGCGCGGCGCGAAGGCCGGCACCGAATACAGGCCCCAGGTGATCATCACGCCCAGCTTGGCATCGCGCCACCACGCCGGCACCGCATGTGCAGCCAGGCTTTCGGGTTGAGGGCGATAGACCGTCACGACCAGGGGTATCCCGGTGCGCCGGGGCGCAGGTGGGCAAAGCGCTCCTGCACCTCCTCCAGCGACAGCACATGCGCATCGCCGCCGGTCTCGCGGAAAAACATCCTGATCTCACCGTCATCATCAATCATTGTGGCAATCCCGGTGACGCCTCCAAACCCCTCCCCGATGAGTGGAAGTCCGGAATCACTTCCGCGGCGGCGCGGAAAAATGTCTTCATCAAAGTCTCCGCCCTCGTCGAGGGCGTCAAAGGCGAGCCCGGCTCCGCACCGACCGATCCCGAGTATTACCGCCCCGTGATCGATCCGATCTGGAACGCCTTCGGCCCCGATCGCCTCATCTACGGCAGCAACTGGCCCGTCTCGGACCGCGGCGCTCCTTACGGCACTGTCGTCGGAATCGTCGAAGCCTACTTTGAGGAGAAAGGCGCCGACGTCTCCGACAAGTTCTTCGCGGAGAACTCCCGCGCCGCCTATCGCTGGCGGGAGCGGGTTTGAAGGTTGGCAAGACGTGGTTGAGGCAACAATTTGGGAGGGGCAAGGTCCGCCTTGCCCGGGTCTCTTCCTTGTGCGCCCAAGGAGGGGCGACATTCCTGTCGCCCTATTGCGGGCGTCGT
>DAITMD010000215.1:0-4501 GCA_036835345.1 Sandarakinorhabdus sp.
AGGATGAGGGCAACGAGATGCAATATATGGGCAATCTGCCCAGCTATGCCGCCGCCGCCTGGTATCACGGCAAGGTGAACCCGAAACCGGCATCCGTGGAAGCCTTTGTGGCCGAAGCCCGCGCCTTTGCCTCTGGCCCGTATATCGCCGCATTGATCAAGGGCAACAGCCTGCCGGCCGAAGAGCGCGCTGCCATCCGCAAGGAGTTGGCGCGCTTTACCGGCCTTTCCGAAACCTATCTGGAACAGGCCAATCTGCGGGTGGTGCCGGGCCGTTTCTACAAGGAACTGCTGCGCGACCGGGGGCTGACCATCGGCCGGCTGGACGCGCGTTACACTGGCAAGGATTATGACAACGCTGGTGAAACGCCTGACAATGATCCCAGCTTCTATGGCATCGATGCCTCCTATCCTGCCGCCATCAACGCTTACTTGCGCGGCGACATCGGCTACAAGACGGACCGCAGCTATGTTTCCATCGGCGGGGTTGGCCCGTGGGACTGGCGGCTGGGCAACGGCCGCGATTCCTATCTGAACGTCGCCCCCGGCCTGGCCCGCACCTTAAGGGAAAACAGCCGCACCAAGGTCTGGGTGGGGCAGGGCTGGTATGATTTTGCCACGCCCTTTTATTTCGCCGAATATTCGCTCAACCGCCCCGGCTGGCCCGATGGCCGGGTGGAGTATCATTATTATGATGCCGGCCACATGATGTATGTGCGCGATGCGGACCGGAAGAAATTGTCGAACGACCTGCGGGATTTCATCCGGCGTCAGAAATAGCCTGACCGGGCGCTGCCGGCTCGGCGGCCAGCGCCCTCAGTTCGGCCCGCAATTTTTCCACACTTGCCGAGTCGGGCGGTCTTCGGGCCTCCTGCGCCCGTGCCTGCATGCGCTGCAGCATCGCCGCCTCGCGCAGCCGGCGATGCGCGGCGCGGCGATCCTCCAGCCGCTTCAGGTGGAACAGCAGCAACCGCACATCGGCCGGCCGCCGCCGCACCGCCACCACCTCGCCGTCGCGCTCGATCACCTCCTCCTCGCCGTCCAGCAGGCGGTCCATCGCCATATCCTCGATCCAGCGCCCGCTATCGGCCAGCGCCGCATCCCACGCCGCCGCAAAATCCTGCGCATAAGGCTGCCGCCGGAACCAATAGGCCGATTGCTTCGATATCCCCGCATGCCGCGCCGCTGCCGACACACTGCCATGCATCGCCAGATGCTCCAGAAAGCGCTGCTGCCGCTCCGGCGTCCAGCCATTGTGGCGCGGGCGCGGCCGCAGATCGGGGATGAGATTGTTGCTGCTCATGCGCGGGAGTGTAACCCATTGACTATGCTGTAGGACAGCGGCGATGTGGGCGGCGGTCAGGCCGGCCGGGGACTGCGCGCGGCAC
Organism: Sandarakinorhabdus sp.; assembly: GCA_036835345.1. Lineage (GTDB taxonomy): Bacteria > Pseudomonadota > Alphaproteobacteria > Sphingomonadales > Sphingomonadaceae > Sandarakinorhabdus. The sequence continues at coordinate 1,388 of DAITMD010000215.1, forward strand.
CCCTCCGTCGCCTTCGGCGCCACCTCCCCTGGAAGGGGAGGATCTTGGGAGAGGCGAAACATCTTGATCCTCCCCTCCAAGGGGAGGTGGCGCCGAAGGCGACGGAGGGGTGCGGGGCGGCGGGATCAGCCAGCGATGTCGGGCAGGGCCAGGGCGGCGGCGACAATGTGCTGAACCACCGCATCACAGCCTGTCAGCACATCGCGGGCGGGGATGCGCAGTGTGGTGATGCCGCGGGCGGCCAGCCAGGCATCGCGGGCGGTGTCGTGCTGCCATTGGGCGGGGCGGTTGTGGCCTTCACCGTCCACTTCGACGGCGAGCAGGCGGCGCGGGCAGTAGAAATCGAGGATATAGGGCCCGGCCGGATGCTGCCGGCGGAAGCGCAGATCGTGTGGACGCAGGCGCAGCGCCTGCCACAGCATCACTTCGGGAAGGCTGAGTTGGCGGCGCAGTTGCCGCGCCTTGCGCACGGTTGACGGTGGGCCGCTCAGCATGGGGAAAGCGTGGCGGTTTTCAGTGGTTTGGGCAAGCGGGTTTGCGGTGCCGGCACCCCTGTGTCGCGCTGGCGCGCGCCGCCTCCCCTGGGAGGGGAGGATCAGGTTTCGGGATAGCGCTCCCCCATCTGCACCCACGACCGGCGCGCCATTTCGGCCAGCACATCTGTGTTGATGGCCGACAATTTGGGGATGTAGAGGCACGACGCGCCCGTCCTGACCTTGCCGAGCTTTGGCAGCAGATCGGCCTGACCGTCGAAACCGTCCATCAGATAGACGACGCACTGGCCCTTGCGCGGCGCAAAGCCGATGCGCAGCCAGACGCCCTTGCGGCCGCTGGCATAGTGATAGCTGCAGGTGCCGAAGCCGATGATATTGTCGCCCCACATTTCCGGGGCGGCGCCGCTTGCGCTGGCCAGCAGGGCGCAGATGGCCTCTGCGTCGGCGCGGCGGGAGGCGGGTTCCAGCGCGGCAAGCCAGGCGGTGACGTCCACATCGGTGCGTTTCGTCTTGCTGTCTGACATCGGTTGTTCCCCGGCCAAGCCCAAGCTTGCGCCGGCCCAGCATAGCAAATAGGCGCGAGGCCACAACGAAGGGAATGGCGATGGCTGATTCGGTGAAGAAGGTGGTGCTGGCCTATTCGGGTGGTCTGGACACGAGTGTAATCCTGAAGTGGCTGCAGACCGAATATGGCTGCGAGGTGGTCACCTTCACCGCCGATCTGGGCCAGGGCGAGGAGCTGGAGCCGGCGCGGGCCAAGGCGCTGCTGCTGGGGATCAGGCCAGAAAATATCTTCATCGATGATCTGCGCGAGGAATTCGTAGCCGATTATGTGTTCCCGATGATGCGCGCCAACGCCCTGTATGAAGGGCAATATCTGCTGGGCACCTCCATCGCGCGGCCGCTGATTGCCAAGCGGCAGATCGAGATTGCGCGGGCTGTGGGTGCCGATGCGGTGAGCCATGGCGCGACCGGCAAGGGCAATGACCAGGTGCGCTTCGAGCTGGGCTATTATGCGCTGGCCCCCGATATCCGCATCATCGCGCCGTGGCGGGAATGGAGCCTCAATAGCCGCGAGGCGCTGATCGCCTTTGCCGAACAGCATCAGATCCCGGTTTCCAAGGACAAGCGCGGCGAAAGCCCGTTTTCGACCGATGCAAACCTGCTGCACACCTCATCCGAAGGCAAGGTGCTGGAAGACCCGTGGGAGGAGGTGCCGGATTATGTGTACAGCCGCACCGATCACCCGGAAGATGCGCCCAGCGAGCCGGAATATATCACTGTCGATTTCGAGCGCGGCGATGCCGTGGCGGTGAATGGCGAGGCGATGTCGCCGGCCACGCTGCTGGCGGCGCTGAACACGCTGGGCAAGCGCCACGGCATTGGCCGGCTCGATCTGGTGGAGAACCGGTTTGTCGGCATGAAATCGCGCGGCATGTATGAAACGCCGGGCGGCACCATATTGCACCTGGCGCACCGCGGCATCGAACAGATCACGCTTGATCGCGGCGCGGCGCATCTGAAGGACGAGCTGGCTGTTCGCTATGCCGGGCTGCTCTACAACGGTTTCTGGTTCAGCCCGGAGCGCGAGATGTTGCAGGCGGCGATCGACCATTCACAGGCGAAGGTGAGCGGCACGGTGCGGCTGAAGCTCTACAAGGGCAGCGCCGCCGTGGTGGGGCGCAAATCGCCGAACAGCCTCTATTCGGCCGGGATCGTGACGTTCGAGGATGACAGAGGCGCCTATGATCAGCGCGATGCGGCGGGCTTCATCCGGCTGAATGCGCTGCGGCTGCGGCTTTTGGGGCGGCGTGACGGGCGCTGAGCTTTGGCGTTAACCCTCTATTCGTAACTGTTGCTGAATTCTTAATTTCTGGTGTGGCATACTCCGCAATATCGCGTGTCATGGGGGCGCTGCGTCTGTGTGAGGTCTTGTCATGCGCCTGTCGCTTTCGCTCGCCGCTGCCATGGTTGCAGTTGCCGCTCCGGCCAACGCCGCCAGCGTGCTGTTTTCCCAGAATTTCGATTCCCTGCCTGTCGGCGTGCCGGCAGCAAGCGTGCCCGGCTTCACCATTTCGGGCGGCGTGGATGTGGTGCAGAGCGGCACGTTCAGCATCGATTGCGTTGGCGGCAGCGGCAAGTGCCTTGATCTGGCGGGTTCGCCGGGCCCGGGTGCGGTCACCAGCAATGCCATCTACTTCCTTGGCGGCCGGCGGATCGATGTGTCCTTCGCTGTCAGCGGCAACCAACGCACGGGCGCGACGGACAATTTCGGCCTGCTGTTGACCTTTGGACAGCCCACGGGCGGCTGCTGCGTTGATGTTGATTCCGGCCCGGCGTCGTTCAATTTCGCCAGCTGGCAGAGCGTGCTGAACCAAAATCCCTATGCCGAAGCCATTGCCGGTGATCGGCCCTTCATCACCTATTCCGGATGGTTCATTGCTGACCAGTCCGGCACATTCACTCTCACCTTCAGCGGCGAAGGCATTGGCAACGTCAACATCGGGCCGATCCTGGACAATGTTCTGGTGACGCAGGCCGCCGTCCCCGAACCGGCGAGCTGGGCGATGCTGATCGCCGGCTTTGGCCTGGTGGGCGCGGCGCGGCGCAACCGCCGCCG
>DAITMD010000216.1:0-4485 GCA_036835345.1 Sandarakinorhabdus sp.
CCGATGCGCTGAACCATGCCTCCATGATCGAAGGCATCCGCCACAGCCGCGTGAAGTGCCACGTGTTCAAGCACAATGATCCGGAGGATCTGGATCATCTGATGAGCCAGTATGACAAGTCGGTGCCCAAACTGGTGGCGTTTGAAAGCGTCTATTCGATGGATGGTGATATCGCCCCCATCAAGCAAATCTGCGACGTCGCAGAGAAGCATGGCGCAATGACCTACATCGACGAAGTCCACGCGGTGGGCATGTATGGCCCGCGCGGTGGCGGCGTTGCCGAGCGCGACGGCCTGATGGACCGGCTGACGGTGATCGAAGGCACGTTGGCCAAGGCCTATGGCGTGGTCGGCGGCTATATCGCCGGTTCCAAGGCGCTGTGCGATTTCGTGCGCAGCTTTGCCTCCGGCTTCATCTTCTCCACTGCGCTGCCGCCGGCGATTGCCGCAGGCGCGCTGGCTTCGGTGAAGCATCTGAAAGACAGCCCGTTCGAGCGCAAGCGCCAGCAGGAGCGGGTGCAGAAGGTGCGCGCCGCGCTGCGCCAGATGGGCATTCCGCAGCTGGAAAACCCCAGCCACATCATCCCGGTGATGGTGGGCGATGCCAAGAAGGCCAAGATGATCAGCGACTGGCTGATGGAACATCACGGCATTTATGTGCAGCCGATCAACTATCCCACCGTGCCGGTTGGCACCGAACGCCTGCGCATCACGCCCGGCCCGGTGCATTCGGATGACGATATTGACCGGCTGGTGAAGGCGCTTTCGGATATCTGGGGCCAGTGCGCCCTGCACCGGGTGGAAGCCGCCGCGTAATTGGCGCTGGCGATTGCGAACGTGAAAGGCCCGGCGGCGCAAACCGCCGGGCTTTTTCGTGCCGGGCCATCTGCCCCTTGCACTGCGCGCCGCTGCCGATTAGCGAGCGGGCCGATGGCCATTGATGCGCTTCTTCAGCCGGTTGTGCTGTTCTTCCTGCTCGGCGCGCTGGCGGCGTTCGCACGGTCTGATCTGGCGATCCCGGAAGCGGTGGCCAAGGGCATTTCGCTGTATCTGATGATGTCCATCGGCCTGCGCGGCGGAGCCGAGGTGGCGGAAAGCGGCTTCACCCACGACATGCTGCTGGCTGGCGGTGCCGGCCTGGCGCTCAGCTTCCTGCTGCCGCTGCCGGCGTTCTGGCTGCTGCGAACCGCAGGCAGGCTGGACCGGACGAACGCCGCAGCCGTGGCGGCGCATTATGGATCGGTGAGCGTGGTCACCTTCGCCACCGGCAGTGAAATATTGCGCCATGCCGGGATGGCGCCGGCCGGTTACATGGTCGGCGTGCTGGCGGTGATGGAAACGCCAGCGATCATTTCCGGTCTTTTGCTGGCCCGGGCCGGCAGTTCGGACAGCCTGGCCTCGCGCGGCGGGCTGCTGCATGAAACCTTCCTCAACGGATCGGTGATCCTGCTGCTGGGCAGTTTCATGATCGGCATGATCGATGGCAAGCCGGGCCTGGCTGCCATTGCCCCGGTGTTTGATGTGCCGTTTCGCGGCATGCTGTGCATCTTCCTGCTGGATATGGGGCTGATCGCGGCGCGGCGGCTGATGGATCGGCGGGCGCTCACGCTGCGAACGGTGGGGCTGGCGCTGCTGCTGCCGCTGCTCAACGGATCGTTCGGGGTGGTGCTGGGCGTGATGCTGGGCCTTGATGCGGGATCGGCGGCGGCGCTGGGCATATTGGCGGGCAGCGCCAGCTATATCGCCGTGCCGGCCGTGATGCGCCTGGCGCTGCCGGCGGCCGATCCGGGCCTGTATCTTGGCATGAGCCTGGCGGTCACCTTCCCGTTCAACCTCACGCTGGGCATTGCCTATTATGGCTGGCTGGCGGCAAGACTGATGGCATGAGCAGCACCACCAACCGCCGCCGCATCGAAGTGCTGGCCGATGAGCCGCTGATCCCGGCCATTGTGCGCATCGCTGCGCTGGCCGGCATCACCCATTACACGCTGCTGCCCACGCTTGGCGGTTCGGGCGCGCACGGCCGCTGGCGCGATGATCAACTTTCGGGCGCGACGTCGAAGGTGATGATGCTGGCAATCACCAGCGCTGAGAATGGGGCGGCGTTCATCGATCAGCTGTCACCGCTGCTGGAAAGCCACAAGCTGATGCTGCTGGTCAGCGATGTCGAAGTGGTGCGCGGCGCCAAGTTCGATTGAGCGCCGGAACAGGGGCAGACGCAAAAGGGCCTCCGCGCTGCTGTCAGCGCGGAGGCCCTTTTGCCTTGAGAACCGATCAGGCCGCGACGGTGATGTCGCGGCGGCGGCGGCGGGCTGCGCCCACCAGGCCAAAGCCGGCGATCAGCATCGCCCAGCTCGACGGTTCCGGCACGCCGCCAACGCGGGTGACGTACACGCGGTCGATCACCACATCCTTGGATGGCACGAAGTTGGTGTTGAACACGAACTCGATGTCAAACACGCCAGCCGCGCCAACCACGGACTGGCCCGAAAAGGCCTGCCAGGTGGTGACCGGGCCGCTGCTGACCAGATAATTGGCCAGTTCCACCCCGGCGATGCTGCCGCTGAAGCTGGCATCGCCCGCGTTGGCAAAGCCGTTGGCCGGTGCGTAGGCCGAAAACCCGATCTCATAGGTGCCGGCCAGCAGGAAAATCTGCTGCGACAGGCTCTGGTTGACCGTAAGATCCGAAACGAAATAGGCGGCTCGATCACCAACCGCGTCAGGGCTGGCGCTCATCGAATTGTCGGGCGCCACGGCTTCGCCGAACGCACCGATCGGGTAGGCCGCCGGATTGTTGTAGAAAATCGCGGCCGGCGGGAAGCCGGGCGGGTTCTGATTGTCGATACCGCCAATGGTCCAGCCATTCAGCCCATCTTCAAAGCTGCCATTGGTGACCAGATTGGCCGCCTGGGCCGATCCGGCAATCATCGCGGCGGCCAGCGCCGCACCTGCAAGCAAACGAACCATAACCACCCCTCGCTTTAACGAATCACCCATGAATTATTCATGTGATTAACAGGAAATTGGTAAAGCGTAAAGGGTGCAGTTCCGCGCCGCTGCGGCTGATTGCCTGAACGCTTGAAGCAGGCCGCCAGCCCCCCTAAGCAGCGGGCCATGGCAAACCCCGCACGCACTCCGTTCCCGTTCACCGCGATTGTCGGTCAGGCCGAGATGAAGCAGGCGCTGCTGCTGGCGGCGGTGGAGCCGCGCCTGGGCGGGGTGATGGTGTTTGGCGACCGGGGCACCGGCAAATCCACCGCGGTGCGCGCGCTGGCCGGGCTGCTGCCGCCGATGAAGGTGGTGCCGGGTTGTCCCTACAACCGCCCGCCCGGCGATCCGTCGCCCGATGGCCGCGACACCTATGCCGGCAAGGGTGAGCTGGCGCCGGTGCCGTTCGTCGATCTGCCGCTGGGCGCCACCGAGGACCGGGTGGTGGGCAGCCTTGATCTGGAGCGGGCGCTGGCCACCGGCGAAAAGCGCTTCGAGCCGGGCCTCTTGGCCAAGGCCAACCGCGGGTTCCTGTATATCGACGAAATCAACTTGCTGGAGGATCACCTGGTTGATCTGCTGCTCGATGTGGCAGTTTCGGGCACCAACGTGGTGGAGCGCGAGGGCCTGTCGATTCGCCACCCGGCGCGCTTCATCCTGGTGGGCAGCGGCAATCCGGAAGAAGGCGAACTGCGCCCGCAGCTGCTCGACCGGTTCGGCCTGAGCGTGGATGTGCGCACGCCCACCGATATCGACGACCGGATCGAGATCGTGAAGCGCTGTGACCGGTTTGACCGCGATCCGGGCGGCTTTGTCGCCGATTTTGCACAAAGCGAGCAGGACACGCTGGATGCCATCGCCCGGGCGCGCAAGCTGCTGCCAAAGGTGCAGGTGGAGGACGAGATGCTGGGCCTGGGTGCGCGGCTGTGTTCGGCGGTGGGTGCCGACGGCCTGCGCGGCGAGTTGACCCTGCTGCGCGCGGCGCGGGCGCAGGCGGCACTTTCGGCCAAGAAGCATGTGAAGCCGCACCATCTGGCCGAAGTGGGCGTGATGGCGCTGCGCCACCGGCTGCGGCGGGGCGTGCTGGACGATACCGGATCGACCAGCCGCATCACCCGCGCCATCGCGGAATTGATCCCCGCATGACCCCAATTGGGGATGATGACGGCAATGAACGCTGGGCGTTGGCGCTGGCGGCCATTGATGTGCTGGTGGCGGCAGGCAGCACCATTGGCGGCATTTTGCTGCGCGCCCGGCCCGGCCCGGTGCGCGACGCCTGGGCAGATGCGCTGAGCCTCGTCGTGCCCGTGCGCCGGCTGCCGGCCAGCGCCGATGCCGAGGCGCTGGATGGCGGACTGGACCTGACCGCGACTTTGGCCAGCGGGCAGCTGGTGAAGCGCGCCGGCCTGCTGGCGGATGCAGCGGGCAAGCTGCTGCTGGTGCCGATGGCGGAACGCATGAACCCGTCGCTGGCGGCACGGCTGGCCACCGCGCTGGA
>DAITMD010000217.1:0-4457 GCA_036835345.1 Sandarakinorhabdus sp.
AGCACAGATAGGGATTGGCCAGCGCATCGGGGAAGCGCACTTCGACGCGCTTGGACTTGGCGCCGCTGCCATAGGGGATCCGGCACGAGGCAGAACGGTTGCGGCTGGAATAGGCCAGCAGCACCGGCGCTTCAAAGCCGGGCACCAGCCGCTTGTAACTGTTGGTGCCGGGATTGGTGAAGGCGTTGCAGGCCTTGGCGTGCTTGATGATGCCGCCGATGAAGAACAGCGCCATTTCCGACAGGCCGGCATATTGATCGCCGGCGAACAGCGGCGTCTTGCCGTTCCAGATGGAAAGGTGGGTGTGCATGCCGCTGCCATTGTCGTCCTTGATCGGCTTGGGCATGAAGGTGGCGGTCTTGCCATAGGCGTGCGCCACCTGGTGCACGACATATTTATACACCTGCATCCGGTCGGCCGTTTCCACCAGCGTGCCGAAGGTCAGGCCCAGTTCGTGCTGGGCGGATGCCACTTCATGGTGGTGCTTGTCGCAGGGCAGGCCCATGTCCAGCATGGTGGCCACCATCTCGCCGCGCAGATCAACGGCGCTGTCCACCGGGGCCACCGGGAAATAACCGCCCTTGGCGCGCGGCCGGTGCGCCATGTTGCCCTGTTCATATTCGCGGCCCGAATTGGTCGGCAGCTCGATATCGTCCAGATGGAAGAAGCCCTCGTTATAGCCCAGGCCAAAACGCACATCGTCGAACACGAAAAACTCGGCTTCCGGGCCGACATAGACGGTATCGCCGATCCCGGTGGCCTTCAGATAGGCTTCACCGCGCTTGGCGGTGGAGCGCGGATCGCGGCCATAAAGCTGGCCGGTCGACGGCTCGACAATGTCGCACACCAGGATCAGCATCGGCGTGGCAGAGAAGGGATCGATATAGGTCGCCTTCAGATCCGGCATCAGGATCATGTCGCTTTCGTTGATCGCCTTCCAGCCTTCGATGGAGGAGCCATCGAACATGAAACCATCGTTCAGCATGTCTTCGTCGATCACGCCCGACACCATGGTCAGGTGCTGCCACTTGCCCTTGGGATCGGTGAAGCGAAGATCGACCCACTCGATCTCCTTTTCCTTGATGAGGGCGAGAATGTCTGCAGCAGTGGCCATTTGGCTCTTCCTTCTTGGTGGTGCGGTGTAAACGTCAGATGGCGTCGCTGTCACGCTCGCCAGTGCGGATACGGACGGCCATTTCGATTGGCGACACAAAGATCTTGCCGTCGCCGATGCGCCCGGTGCGGGCCGAATTGGTAATGGCTTCCACCACCCGTTCCACCTGGTCATCGTCCACGACAACCTCCAGCTTCACCTTGGGCAGGAAATCCACGACATATTCGGCGCCGCGATAGAGTTCGGTATGGCCTTTCTGCCGGCCAAAGCCCTTGGCTTCGGTGACGGTGATGCCCGAAACGCCCACTTCGTGCAGGGCTTCCTTCACTTCATCCAGCTTGAACGGCTTGATGACCGCTTCGACCTTTTTCACGCGCCATCCCCCGGTCTTGTCCGATGACAGGCTTTTGCGCGAATTGCCGGGGCCGCGCCACCGTAATTCGCCCCATAAGCCGCCTCAGACCGTGGTGGCATAGCCGCCGTCCACCGTGATCACCGCGCCGGTCATATAGGCCGAAGCGCGGCTGGCGAGGAACAGCGCCACACCGCCCATGTCTTCGCTGTTGCCCCAGCGCTGCATCGGCGTGGCGGCGCGGAACGCCTCGCGGAATTCCTCGGCGATGCCGGCGGTCATCTTGGATGGGAAAAAGCCCGGCGCGATGGCGTTCACTGCGATTGAGCGCTTGCCGAGGAACTTGGCCATCATCCGCGTCATGTGCAGCACCCCGGCCTTGGAGGCGGCATAGCTGTAGGTTTCCAGATCGGAAACATGCTGGCCATCGATGGAGCCGATGTTGATCACCCGCGCATTGCTGTCCGGCGAAGCGGCGGCTTCCAGTTGCGGCAGCAGCGCCTGCGTCAGGAAGAACACCGATTTGACGTTCAGATCCATCACCTTGTCCCAGCCCACTTCCGGGAAATCATCGATGCTGGCGCCCCAGCTGGCCCCGGCATTGTTGAACAGCACGTCCAGCTTCGGGAAACGTGCCGCCACTGCGGCGGCAAAGCGGGTAATCTCGGCCATCTGCGACAGATCGGCGGGGATGGCGGTGCAGGCCGGGCCAAGCTGCGCCGCCAGTGCTTCGCAGTCACTGGCCTTGCGGCTGGTGATGATCACGTGCGCGCCGTTTTCGACCAGGGCGCGGGCGATCATCTCGCCGATGCCGCGGCTGCCGCCGGTCACCACCACGGTCTTGCCGGCCACGCTGAACAATTGCTCGATCTTCATTGCCTGCGGTCCCTCAGATGATTTCGCCGGCGGCGCGCGCCCGGTCGACCCGCGTGGCTTCGGCCAGCGGCAGTTTCAGATAGACATACCACAGGCAGGCCACGGTGAACGGCGCCATCAGCAGCAGCGCCAGCACGCCGGTGGCCAGATCGCCGGTGATTTTCGACACAAAGCCGGTGAACCACGGCCCCAGCCCCAGCCCGAACAGGGTGGTGCCGATGAAGAAGGTGGCGGTGGCCGCCCCGCGCATCCGCGGCATCACCAGATCCTGCGTGGTGGCCGCCGCCACGCCGACATACATCGAACCAAACACGGTGGTGGGCAGGAACCACAGGAAAAACATGCCCAGATCCTGCGTGCTGTACTGCAGCCAGATGAACGGCGCCGGCACCAGCGTGGCCAGGCTGCCCACGATGATGCGCCCGGCCGGGTGGCGTTTCTTGGCGGCATCGCCCAGCACGCCGCCCAGAATCGTGCCGATGAACCCGCCCAGCGCGCCGCCGCCGCCCAGAATGAAGGCGGCGGCTTCGCGTGTGCCATACCAGGGCACCGGCTGCCCGCTGGCCAGCAGCGGTTCAACGAAGTGGCGCAGGGCATAGGGCGCCGCCCAGAAGCCCACCGAATAGCCGACGAAACTGATCGAGCCAAAGCCGATGATGGTCAGCACGAAGGCCGGCGTGCCCCAGATGAGTTCATAGGTGGCCGGATCGCGGTGGCGGATCGATTGCGCCCAACTGATCACCGCATACAGCCCGGTGCCCACCGCCAGGAACTGCGGCACCTCGCCCGTAAGCGTGACCAGCGCCGCCACCAGCCCCGCCACCAGCAGCAGCGCCGCCACATTGCCCAGCAGCGCCCGCCGCCCCAGCAGCGCCATGTTGATCAGCGTGAACGGCGGAATGACGCTGGCCATATCGGCAAAGAAATTTTTCACGATGGCCTTGCCGGGCATCTTCGCCGGCGGCGGCAGGCCATCGGCGCGGCCGCGCTGCGGCTCGATCAGGGTCGCCACCCACAGCGCCAGCAACAGCCCGGGAATGCCCACCGCCATGAACGCCGCCTGCCAGCCGACCAGCCCCAGCGGCCCGCCGCCCGGATATGCCTCGTTCCAGCCCCTCACCACCACCGCGCCGATCAGCAGCGACACGCCGCCGCCCAGATAGAGGCCTGCGGCATAGATCGACAGCGCGGTCGCCCGCCGCGCCTTGGGGAACCAGTCGGAAATCATCGAATAGGCCGATGGCCCGGCCGCCGCTTCGCCCACGCCCACGCCGATCCGCGCCAGCGACAATTGCGTGAAACTGCCGGCCAGCCCCGACAGCGCCGTCATCCCCGACCACAAGGTCAGCCCCAGCGCCAGCAGCCGTGTGCGCACCCAATTGTCGGCCAGCCGGCCGATGGGGATGCCGAACAGCGCATAAAACACCGCAAAGGCGGTGCCATAAAGAAAGCCCAGCTGCGCGTCGGTCAGGTCCAGATCGCGTTTGATGTCTTCAGCCAGGATCGACAATATCTGCCGGTCGATGAAGTTCATCACATAGACCAGCACCATCAGCGCCAGCACATACCAGGCATAGGGCCCGCCCACCGGCGGCATGGCCCGGCCATCCGTCGGCTCGGTCGGCGCGATGACGGTTTCGTCCGGCGTCGGTGGTGCAACCATGGGCTCTCCCGCGTGACCGGGGGCATCTGGCGGCCCCTGCTGGCAACAGGGCTATCGGCTTATCAGCCGTGCCAAAGCCTGTCACTCACCACATTGACAGTGGGGCAGGGGGCTTACTCTGCCGGCGCCGTCAGCACGTCGCCGAACGACAATTGCCCGTCATACAGCGCGCGCACCACCAGTTCGGTGCGGGTGGAGACGCCGTAACGCGATTTGGCGGCTTCGATATATTTGTGCACCGTGCCTTCCGACAGGCCCAGCAACTGCGCGGTCACCCAGTTGGATTTGCCCCGCGCCGCCAGCACCAGGCAATCCACCTGCCGCTGCGTGAGGCGCGGCGCATCGGCAGCCTCGCCGCCGCCCGCCGCCAGCTTCAGGCGGCGCGCTGCCTCGAACGCAAAGCACGCCAGATATTGCGCCGCCGGCAGGCTGTCGACCGGCAGCGGCGCGCC
>DAITMD010000218.1:0-4449 GCA_036835345.1 Sandarakinorhabdus sp.
TCCAGGCGAAGGGCGTTACCTGCCGTTCGCTGGCCAGCAGCACGGGATCATCGCTCACCCGGCCCTGCACCATCAACCGGTCCACCCAGGCATCGGGAAAATCGGTCAGCCGCACCGGGCCAAGGCCGGCACCACCCCCAAGTTTCTGGGCCAGCGCGAAATGATCGAAATTGAAACTGCGGGTGGCATCTTTCAGCACCAGCCCGATGTCGGTCAGGCTGGGTGCCGCGCGCACCGCGTGCACGAACGTCTGCACGCTCAGAAAACTGCCCACCCGTCGGCCCCCTTGATCGTGATGACCATGGCATCGGCCCGACCGCCGATACCGCTGCGACGCCTCGCCCGGCCTGCACCCCCTTGCCCATGCCCCCACAGGCAGAATATCGGCATGCACACCGTTTCATCATTATATGGACAGGCACAGGCGCTGACAACGAGGTTAACATGACACATGACGTAGCGATAATTGCAGGTGGCTGTTTCTGGTGTACCGAAGCGGTGTTCAATGAACTGACCGGCGTGGAATCGGTGGAATCCGGCTATATCGGCGGCGGCCCCGCCAATCCCAGCTATGAACAAGTGTGCAGCGGCACCACCGGCCATGCCGAAGCGGTGCGGATCGTCTATGATCCCGCTGTCCTGAGCTATGCCGATGTGCTCGATATCTTCTTCCACACCCATGATCCGACCACGCTCAACCGGCAGGGCGGCGATGTCGGCACGCAGTATCGTTCCGCCATCTTCCCGCAGAACGGCGTGCAGGCGGGCGAGGCGCAGGCCGCCATCGCCCGCAACCAGGCCAGTTGGGACGCGCCGATCGTCACGGCAATCGAACCCAATGCGCCGTGGTATCCGGCCGAAGCCTATCACCAGCGCTATTTTGAGAAGAACGGCGCGAAGAACGGCTATTGCGTGGCGGTGGTCGGGCCGAAGCTGGCCAAGTTCCGCAAGAGCTATGCCGCGCGGCTGAAGCGGTAAGTCATTCTACGGTAACGGATTTGGCCAGGTTGCGCGGCTGGTCCACATCGGTGCCCTTGGCCACCGCCACGTGATAGGCCAGCAACTGCACCGGGATGGCGGTGATCAGCGGGCTGATGAACGGATCGACCATGGGCATGGTGATGGCCGCCATGGTGCCGGCGCCGTGCGCCTCGATGCCGGCCTCGTCGCTGATCAGCACCACCTGGCCGCCGCGCGCCATCACTTCCTGCATGTTCGATACGGTCTTGTCGAAACGCGGGCCAGACGGCGCGATCACGATCACCGGCACATGCTCGTCGATCAGCGCGATCGGCCCGTGCTTCAGTTCACCTGCCGCATAACCTTCGGCGTGGATATAGCTGATTTCCTTCAGCTTCAGCGCACCTTCCAGCGCCATCGGATAATCCGGCCCGCGCCCGACATAGAGCACATCGCGCGCGCGTGCCAGGGCGGGGGCAAGCGCCGCAATGTCCGGCTCCGCCGCCAGCGCCGTGTTCATCGCGGCCGGCACCTGTTCCAGATATTGCACCAGCCGGGCCTCCTCGGCGGCATCAACGCGCCCCTTGGCCTTGCCCAGCGCGATGGCAAAGGCGGCCAGCACCGCCAGCTGGCAGGTGAAGGCCTTGGTGGAGGCCACGCCCACTTCCGGCCCGGCGTGGGTGGGCAGCAGCAACTGGGTCTCGCGCGCCATGGTGGATGTGTCCACATTCACCACCGCCGCGATCATCTGCCCACCGGCCCTGGCGTGGCGCAGCGCCGCCAGCGTATCGGCGGTTTCGCCCGACTGGCTGATGAACAGGCACAGCCCGCCCGGTTCATAAACCGGATCGCGGTAGCGATATTCCGAGGCATTTTCGATAGTTGCCGGCACCCGCGCCAGCGTCTCGATCCAGTAGGTGGCAACCTGCCCGGCCAGCAGCGCCGATCCGCAGCCCACGATCTGCACGCGCTTCACCCCGGCCAGATCGAAGGGCAGGGCGGGCAGCGCCACCGTCTCGGCCAGCGGATCGACATAGGCACCCAGTGTCTGCGCCACCACGATCGGCTGCTCGTGGATCTCCTTTTCCATATAATGGCGGTAATTGCCCTTCTCCATCACCGCGGCGCTGGCCGATGAGGTGATGAACGGGCGTTTCACCGGGGTATCATCGGCATCGAACACGGCGATATCGCTGGCGCTCAGCCGCACCCAGTCGCCTTCTTCCAGATAGGCGATGCGGCTGGTGAACGGCGCCAGGCCCAGCGCGTCGGAGCCGAGGAAATTCTCGCCCGTGCCCATGCCCACCACCAGCGGCGAGCCGCGCCGCGCGCCATACAGCACATCCGGATGCTGCTTGAACAATATGGCGAAGCTGAAGGCACCGTGCAGCCGCTTCAGCGTGGCCGCCACGGCCTGATCCGGCGCCGCGCCGCCGGCCAGCGCCACTTCGATCAGATGCGCCACCACTTCGGTATCGGTCTCTGATTCCAGCACGCGCCCGGCGGCCAGCACTTCGGCGCGCAGGGCCTTGAAATTCTCGATGATGCCGTTGTGGACCAGGCAGACATTTTCGGTGGCGTGTGGGTGAGCATTGCCGGTGGTCGGCGCGCCGTGCGTGGCCCAGCGGGTGTGGGCGATGCCGATGCGGCCGGGCAGGGGGCTTGCCGCCAGTTCGCGGGCCAGATTGGCCAGCTTGCCCTGTGCGCGCCGCCGATCCATGCGGCCATCATGGATGGTGGCAATGCCGGCGCTGTCGTAACCGCGATATTCCAGCCGCCTGAGCCCGTCGATCAACCGGTCGGCCACCGCCTCGCCCGACACGATGCCGATGATGCCGCACATTATTTCCGGTCCTTCTTCGCCCGCTGCACGCCCCGGAACGTCGCAGCCCAGCCAGACTTTTCGTTCTGCTGCGGCCGCGCCAGCGCCAGCGCATCGGCGCTCACATCGCGGGTGATGGTGCTGCCGGCGGCCACGATGGCACCGTCGCCAATGGTCACCGGGGCCACCAGCGCGCTGTTCGATCCGATGAAGGCCCCGGCCCCGATCACCGTCTGATATTTGAAGAAGCCATCATAATTGCAGGTGATGGTGCCCGCCCCGATATTGGCCCCAGCGCCCACGGTCACATCGCCCAGATAGGTCAGGTGATTGGCCTTGGCACCGTCGCCCAGCACGGCCATCTTGGTTTCCACGAAATTGCCGATCTTGGTGCCCCGGCCCAGCACCGTGCCCGGCCGCAGCCGGGCAAACGGGCCGATCTCGCAATTTTCGCCAATGTCAGCGCCTTCGATATGGCTGTGGGCGCGGATGCGGGTGCCGCCGGCCACGCGCACGCCGGGGCCGAACACCACGAACGGTTCGATCGCCACATCGGCGGCGATTTGCGTGTCGGCGGCCAGGAACACGGTTTCGGGGGCCTGCATGGTCACGCCCGCTGCCATCAGTTCGGCGCGGCGGCGGCGCTGGAACATCGCTTCCAGCGCCGCCAGTTCGGCACGGTCGTTCGCCCCGGCCACGTCATCGGCATGGGTTTCGATCACCACGCAAGGCCGGCCATCGCCCAGCGCCAGCGTCACCACATCGGGCAGATAATATTCGCGCGCCGCATTGGTGTTGGTCACCCGCGCCAGCAGCGCGAACAGATCGCGCCCGCGCGCCGCCAGCAGGCCCGAATTGCACAGCCGCACCGCCTGTTCATCGGGCGTAGCGTCCTTATATTCCACCATCTTCACGATGGCGGCGCGGTCGGCGATGATCCGGCCATAACGGCCAGGGTCCGCCGGCGTGAAGCCCAGCACCGCCACCGTCACATCATCGTGCAGCGCATCCAGCAGCCGCTGCATGGTGGCCGCCGGCACCAGCGGCGCATCGCCGTACAGGATCAATATCTTGCCTTCGAAACCGGCCAGCGCCGCCTCGGCCTGCTGCACGGCATGGCCGGTGCCAAGCTGCGGCGATTGCTCCACCACAACCGCTTGGCTGCCCACTTCGGCCGTCACCTGTTCCATCAGCGCGCCGGCCACGACCACGGTCTGCGCCGGCTGCAATATCGCCAGCTCGTCCATCAGGTGGCGCAGCATCGGCTTGCCGGCGATGGGGTGCAGCACCTTGTGGCGCGCCGATTTCATGCGGGTGCCCATGCCGGCAGCCAGGATGATCGCGGCAAAGGGCGGGGCTGTGGTCACGCCCGCTGCCCTGCCATAACCACAGATGCTTGCAAAGTCCCGTTGCCGGCTTCACCACGGTCCTGCACGCAAACTGCAACAATCCTCTGGCACTCTGGACCTTCGTGACGCTTCACCGCACCATCCTGTTTGATCTTGACGGAACGCTGGTCGATACCGCGCCCGATCTTGCGGCTGCGATGAACCATGTGCTGCACAGCCTGGGCCGTGCGCCGCTGCCGGTTGACGATGTGCGCCATCTGGTCGGCCACGGCGCCCGCGCCCTGATTGCGCGCGGTCTGGCCGCCACCGGCGATCCGG
>DAITMD010000219.1:0-4443 GCA_036835345.1 Sandarakinorhabdus sp.
AGCCCATCCGCGGCGCATCGAGCACCGCCTGCGGCAGGATCAGGCCATAGGCTGCTACCACGGCCACATCGGCAGCGCGCGCCAGTTCGACAAACTGCGCCACCGCATCGGGATCGCGGAAATTGCGCGGGCACAGCACCGGGATGCCCAGCGCCTCGGCCCGCTGCTGAACAGCGCTGGCCTGCAACTGCTTGCCGCGCCCCGCCGGCTTTGGCGCTCTGGTGTACACCGCAATGATATCGTGGCCGGCCGCCACGGCCGCGTTCAGCGCCGGCACGGCAAAGGCCGGCGTACCCATGTGGATGATCCGCATGGGCCGCCTGTTATCGGCAATGGCGGCGCTGTGAAAGGGCTTATCCGCCCATCACCATGGTGACGGCACGGCGGTTCTGCGCGTTGGCGGTCTCGTCGCTGCCTTCGGCGACAGGACGTTCCTTGCCATAGGAAATGGTGCTGATGCGATCGACGGCGATGCCCTGGCCCACCAGAAAATTCTTGGCGGAATTGGCGCGGCGCTCGCCCAGCGCCAGGTTGTATTCGCGGGTGCCGCGCTCGTCGCAGTGGCCTTCCAGCGTGATGCGCACACCGGGATTGCCGCGCAGCCAATCGGCATGGCGCGCCAGCACGCCGCGGGCTTCGGCATCCAGTTCATAACTGTCATAACCGAACAGCACCGTATCGGTGCCGGCCTTTTCCCTAAGATCGGCCTGGCTGCCAGGCACGGTGCTGCTGGTGACCGCTGCGGGCGCTTCGCTGCCGGCCTGAGGCGTGGCGGCGGTAACCGGCTCTGCCGTGGTGGGCGGTGCTTCCAGTTCAACCGCCTTCTTCGGCCCGCAGGCCGCAAGCGTGGCGGCCACACTGGCAAGGAGGGTGAAACGAACGATGGTGCGGTTCATGATGGTCTCCTGCTCCGGGATCGGGGTTAGCTGATTGATGTTACGGTTGCAGCACGGTCAGGGCAACAGCGGCGACCATGCCGGATCGGACGCGTCCAGCGGCGTTGCCAATCGGCGCTCGTTGAGACCGGAGACATCCACTGACCATAGTCCGGAGCGACCGGATCGGTTGCCGCGCGCAAACAGGATCACCCGGCCGTTGGGCGACCACGACGGGCTTTCATCCTGATAGCCGTTGGTGAGCAGTCGCTCCCCGCCGCCATCAGGGCGCATCACGCCGATGCCAAACCGCCCGCCGCCGATACGGGTGAAGGCGATATAATCACCGCGCGGGCTCCACACCGGGCTGGCGGAGCGGCCTTCGCCAAAGCTGATCCGGCTCTGGCTGCTGCCATCGGCGTTCATCACATAGATCTGCTGCGAACCGCCGCGATCGCTTTCGAACACGATTTTGGTGCCATCCGGGGAATAGCTGGGCGAGGTGTCGATGCCCGGCGCGCTGGTCAGCCGGGTCGTGGTGCGCGTGGCCAGGCTGTAGCGATAAACGTCGGTATTGCCGCCCACCGCCATGGAGAAGACCAAATTCTGCCCATCGGGCGAAAAACGCGGTGCAAAGCTCATGCCTGCAACAGCGCCCACGGCCTGTTGGCTGCCGCTGCCCAGCGTGTAAAGCCACACACGCGGCCGATTGTTCTCGTAACTCATGTAGGTGATGGTCTGCTGTGCTGGAGCAAAGCGCGGCGTGAGCACCAAATTCTGGCCAGAAGTGAGAAAGCGGTGGCCGGCTCCATCCTGATCCATGATCGCCAGCCGCTTGATGCGATTGGTGCGCGGGCCGGTTTCGGAGACATACACAATACGGCTGTCGAAATAACCGCTTTCGCCCGTCAGCCTGGAATAGACCAGATCAGCGCACTTGTGCGCCGTACGCCGCCAGCCGCCAGCGGTCGTGACAAAGCCCTGCCGCGCGATTTCGGTGCCGGCAAACACATCATAGGCGTAACAGGCCAGCGTGATGCCGCCATCGGCATTGGCCGTGACCGTGCCCGTTACCAGCGCCTGTGCCGCCACCGTGCGCCAGGCGGCGAATTCGGGCTTCAGCACATCATCCAGACCAACCTGCGTGGTGAACGCCGCCGGATCGAGCGGGCGAAACAGGCCAGAGGATTTGAGATCGGCCGCAATCACCTGCGCGGCGCGTTCGCCCAATGCCGTTGTGGTGCCGGCTTCTGTCGTGGCGCCATTGCCCGGCGCAAAGGCCGGCACGGCAATCGGCATCGGCTGTGCAAGCCCGGCGTTGATATCCACCCTGAGCGGAGTCTGGGCAGCGGCAGAAGCAGATGCGGCAAGCGCGGCGGTGAGCAGAATCAGGCGCATGTGGGTGTCATATCAGCAAGCCAGCCTGAACGGCAGATAAACCCGAACCAACAATTCGCAGATCAGGTGATATCCTCTGGATTGAAGCTGATTTCGACCGATTGCCACAAATCATACAGCTCGGGTGGCAATTTGAGGGGTTGGCACCGCAGCACCGCGCGCCGGGCGGTGTCACCAAAAACACGACCATAATCAGCATTGGCTGCGGTGATGCCGGTTGGCCTGCCGACCTCTGGCGTGCCAATCACGCGGCCGTCCCGGCCATATTGCACACGAACAAGAACCGTCATGGTCCGCACGTCGCGGCCACCCATTGGCGGGTTCCAGCAGGGATAGACCTGGGCCCTTATGGCCTGCGCCAGCGTGGCCGCGGCGCGGGGATCGACCGTGGCGGCCTTGGGCGCATCATTGCCCAGCGTCTTGGCGAGTTTTGATGTGTCCAGCGGCTTGCGCTCCGCCTTGGGCAGCGCCTTGTCGATCAGGCTGGCCAGACTGGATGTGTCCAGCGGGGAGGGCGGCGCCCTTACCGGGGTCGCCTTGGGCTTGGTCTCCGGCTTGGGTTTGGTGGGTTCCGGCGGCGGCACCGCATCGGCCTTCACCGGCTCCGGTTCCGGCGCTTGTTCTATCTGTGCCTCAGGTGCTGCGGCCGGTTCCTGCGGCGCGGCTTCCATCGAAGGGCGCGGCGGCTGCGGCGTGCGCGGCGCATCGGATATGTCGACCAGTTCCACCGGCACGGCGTCCGTGGCGGCTGGCATCACCGGCTGGCTGTTCAGCCATGCCAGACTGAGGCCGGCAAAGAGCAGCAGATGGGCAAGGCCCGCCGCTAGCAGCCACGGACGCTCGCTGCGGGTCACGGCCTGTCCTGGAGCCCGGTCTTGCCGCCTGACCCGTCGGTCACCAGCGCCACCTTCTTGAAGCCGGCAGCGTTGACGGCGCCGACCACGGCCATCACCCGGCCATAATCAAGGCTGCGGTCGGCCCGCACATACAGGCGTGCTTCGTCGCTGCGGGCTCCGCGCAGGGCCGCCAGCTTGGCGGGAAGGGCGGCGGCATCCTGTTCCTGCCGATCGATGAAGATGCGGCCCTTGGCGTCAAGGCTGATCTGAATGGGAGACTGGTCCTGCGGCAGGCTTTGGGCGCGGGCATCGGGCAGGTCCACCGGCACGCCGGCCACCAGCAGCGGCGCCGTCACCATGAAGATGATCAGCAGCACCAGCATCACGTCCACCAGCGGCGTGACGTTGATTTCCGCCATTGGTGCCCGCCGCTGGCCGCGCCGGCCCGAAGGTGCGCTCATGCCCATCAGCGGCTTTCCATGCCGTCCAGCTGCCGCGACAGCAGGCCCAGATATTCCTCGGCAAAATTGCCGAGCCGCGCCTCCAGCCGGTTCACGCGGTGCAGCAGCCGGTTATAGCCGATCACCGCCGGAATGGCGGCGAACAGGCCGATGGCGGTGGCAAACAACGCCTCGGCAATGCCCGGTGCAACAACGGCCAGGCTGGTGTTCTGGCTGGCGGCGATGCCGGCAAAGCTGCGCATGATGCCCCACACCGTACCGAACAGGCCCACGAAGGGCGCGACCGAACCGATGGTGGCCAGAATCGACAGCCTGTCTGACAGTTCGTCGATATCGCGGGCGATGGCGACGTTGATGGCGCTGGCCAGGCGCGAGCGCAGGCCCTCCCGGTCAATCGCGGCGCGGTTGCCATTCAGGCTGCGCCGCCATTCAGTCATCCCGGCCATGAAGGCGCGGGCGGAAGGGTGACTGGCGCGCGAGGCCGGCTCCACCAGCGCATCCAGATTGTCGGCCTTCCAGAACCAGTCCTCGAACTGGGCGGCCTCGCCATTGATCTTCGACAATCGGCGCGAGCGTTCCAGGATGATCGCCCAGCTCCACACCGATGCCAGCAGCAGGCCGAACATCACCGCTTTCACCACGATGTCGGCCTGAATGAACAACGCCCATGGCGACAGTTCCGCGGCAGTTTTCAGGGCAATGTCGGTCTGCATCATATCGTCCCGTGAACAAGCTGTGCAAAGCGCGCCAGCCACGCCGCCGGCTGGCGACGCGGGCGGCCCGCTGGATCAAGAAAGGCGGCAACCAGCGTGGCCTCGGCCAGTATTTCGCCATCGCGCATCATCTTTTGGGCAATACGGCAGAAGGCGGCGC
>DAITMD010000220.1:0-4441 GCA_036835345.1 Sandarakinorhabdus sp.
CATGGGGCTGCGCGCCGATGATCACCTCCTCCCACACCTCGTCGCTGATGATGGTCAGATCGTGCCGCTGCGCCAATTCGGCAATGGCCGCCACCATCGCCGCCCCGGCCATGGCACCGGTGGGATTGTGCGGCGTATTCAGCAGGATGGCGCGCGTGCGCGGCGTGATCGCAGCAGCGATGGCATCGGCGCTCGCCTGCCAGGCGGGCGGCAGCAGATCGACGAACACCGGCACTGCCCCGGCCCGCCGCACCAGCGGCGCATAGGCATCATAGGCCGGCGCGAACAGGATCACCTCATCGCCCGGTGCCGCCACCGCCATGATGCTCGCTGCCAGCGCCTCGGTGGCGCCAGAGGTGACGATCACCTGTTCCGGCGCCACGTCAAGCCCTTGACGACGCGCATAAAATTCTGCCACCGCCACCCGCAGTTCCGGCAGGCCGCGCATCGGCGGATACTGGTTGTTGCCAGTCTGAACGGCATCGGCCGCCGCCGCCAGCACCGCATCCGGCCAGCCGAAATCCGGAAACCCCTGCCCCAGATTGATCGCACCATGGGTGCGCGCCAGCCCCGACATATGTTCAAAGATGGTGGTGCCCGGCTGCATGGCCCAGCCATACCCTGTCACTTGCCGGGATTGAAGCCGGGCGCGGCCCGTGTCAGCCATGCAGGCAGACTGGCGGGAGAGACACATGAAGACGCGCATCACCGAATTGTTCGGCATCCAGCACCCGATCATGCAAGGCGGCATGCACTATGTCGGCTTTGCCGAAATGGCCGCGGCCGTCTCCAATGCCGGCGGCCTTGGCATCATCACCGCGCTCACGCTGGGCACGCCGGAAAAACTGGCCGCCGAAATCGCCCGCTGTCGCACCATGACGGCCAAGCCGTTCGGCGTGAACCTCACCTTCCTGCCCAGCCTGACGCCGCCGGATTATCCCGGCCTTATCAAGGCGATCATCGATGGCGGCGTGAAGGTGGTGGAAACCGCCGGCAACAATCCGGCCAAATGGCTGCCGACCCTGAAAGAGGCCGACATCAAGGTGATCCACAAATGCACCAGCGTGCGCCACAGCCTGAAGGCACAGAGCATTGGTTGCGACGCGGTTTCGGTGGACGGCTTCGAATGCGGCGGCCACCCCGGCGAGGATGATGTGGGCAACTGGGTGCTGCTGCCGCGCGCCGCCGAGGAGCTGGAGATTCCGTTCGTGGCCTCAGGGGGTTGCGCAACCGGCAGCCAGCTGGTCGCGGCACTGGCCATGGGCGCAGAAGGCGTCAACATGGGCACCCGCTTCATCGCCACGGTCGAAGCGCCGGTGCATGAAAATGTGAAGGCCGCGCTGGTGGCCGCGACCGAACTCGATACCCGCCTCATCATGCGGCCGCTCCGCAACACCGAGCGCGTGCTGAACAATGCCGCCGTCGAGCGACTGCTCGAAAAGGAGCGCACTCTGGGCAACGCCCTGAAATTCGAGGATATCATCGAGGAAGTTGCCGGCGTCTATCCGAAGATCATGAAGAACGGCGACATGGACGCCGGCGGCTGGAGCTGCGGCATGGTTGCCGGCCTGATCCACGACATTCCGACCGTGCAGCAGCTGATCGACACCATCATGGGCGACGCGGAACGCATCATCGCCCAGCGCCTCGCGCGGTTTGCGGCATGACGGACAGCATCCTCTACGATCTGGCCGACGGGGTGGCGACCATCACCCTGAACCGGCCCGACAAATTGAACGCGCTGACGCCCGAAATGCTCAGCGGCTTCTTCGCCGCCGTGGCCCGCGCCGGGGCCGATCCGGCCGCGCGCGTCATCGTGGTGACGGGCGCTGGCCGCAGCTTTTGCGCCGGACTGGACCTGTCGATCATCGGCACCGGTGCCGGCGGGCGGCTGGAAACACACCCCGATGTGCCGCCGCAATGGGGCGACGATATCGGCCCGGCGCTTGACCCCTATTACAGCGGCGGCTGGCCAGCGCTGATCACCTGCCGCAAGCCCACCATCGCCGCCGTGAACGGCCCGGCGTTCGGCTGGGGCTTCATCCTCGCCCTCCACTGCGACCTGCGCTTTGCCAGCAGCTCCGCCCTGTTCAACGCCACCTTCGCCCGCATCGGTGTGCCCGGCGAAAAAGGCTCGGCGTGGCTGCTCACCCGGCTGATCGGCCAGGCCCGCGCCATGGACCTGCTCTACACCGCCCGCCGTTTCGATGGCACTGAGGCCAAGGCGCTGGGACTGGTGAACGATGTGCTGGCCGACGATGCGCTGCTGCCGCACGTGCAGGACTACGCCCGCACCATCGCCGCCTACAGCGCCCCGCGCAGCCTGGCGGCCATGAAGGCACAGGTGTGGACCGCGCTGGACGAGGATTACACCAAAGCCTTCGCCGCCGCCGATCTGGAGCAGGACAAGGCCACCCACACGCAAGATTTCCGCGAAGCCTTCGCCAGCTACCGCGAAAAGCGCGCGCCGCGCTACACCGGGCGCTGACCCGCCAAGATTGACATTTACGCTCATTTGCGCGATACAAATGCACAAAGGAGCAATCTATGGGCGTTGCCGCGCTGAAACTGCCCGAGTCCCCGGTCGAGCGGATCGAACGTATCCGCAGCGGGGTCCCGGCGCGCGATGCCAAGGCGCTGCTGACCGGCTTTGCCATTCCGGTCGGCCAGTTGCTGGCGGCGCTCGGCCTGCCGGTCGCCACGTTCAACCGCAAGGTTGCAACCGACGGCACATTGGCTCCGGATGAAAGCGAGCGGGTGCTGGGCCTGGCTGCCATGGTCGGCCAGGTGCAGCGGATGATCGAGGAGTCGGGCAATCCCGAAGGCTTCGATGCCACCGCCTGGCTTTCGGACTGGTTGCAGCGCCATGTGCCGGCGCTGGGGGGCGTGCAGCCGCTCCATTATCTCGACACCATTGCCGGCCAGCGGCTGGTATCCGATTTGATCGCGCGCATGCAGACGGGCGCCTATTCGTGATCGTGTGGCGGATCGCCACCGACACCCCGCGCTACACTGCCGATGGCCTCTCGGGGGCTGGAGCGGCCTCGCGCGGCGGGCGCTGGAACACGCGCGGCACGCCCATGGTCTATGCGTCGGAAAGCCGGGCGCTCGCCTGCCTCGAAACATTGGTGCATCTGGACGATGGCGGCCTGCCACTGAACCGATATCTCGTGCGCATCAGCATCGCCGATGCACTTTGGGCAGCAGCCCGCGTCGAAACGCCTGACAGTCTGCCAGTCGGATGGGACGCGGAGCCCGCCGGCCTGGAAAGCATCCGGCTCGGCACCGATTGGGTGCGCAGCGGCGGCAGCGCCATCCTGCGCGTGCCATCAGTGATCGTGGCGGAGGAGGTGAATATCCTCATCAACCCCGCCCACCCCGATGCAGCGCGCATCACCGCCAGCAAGGTCAGGCGCTGGCTTTACGATCCGCGCCTGCGCTGATCAAAGCAAGAGCGGGCCATGTTCCAGTTTCGGCAACACGTGCCGGCTGAACAGATCGGCCTCACGGGCGTGGGGGTAGCCGGAGAGGATGAAGGCCTCCATGCCCACCGCTTGATAGGCCTGCAGCTTGGCGACGATCTGATCGGGATCGCCCACCAGTGCGGCGCCGCAGCCGGAGCGGGCGCGGCCGATGCCGGTCCAGAGATTGTCCTCGACATAGCCATCGGACGCCTTGTCCCTCAGCTCGGCCTGCCGCTGCACGCCCACTGACTGGCTGTCCAGCGACTTGGCGCGGATGGCATCCCCGGTGGCGGCGTCCAGCTTGGAGAGGAGATGATCGGCGGCGGCGCGCGCTTCGGCCTCGGTCTCGCGCACGATCACGTGGACGCGGTAGCCGAATTTCAGGGTGCGGCCCCGCTTGGCGGCGCGGGCGGTCATGTCGGCAACCACCTCTTTCACCTTGTCCATCGTGTCGGGCCACATCAGATAGACGTCGGCCGCTTCGGCAGCGGCTTCACGCGCGTCTTCGGACAGGCCGCCGAAATAGAGCGGCGGGCATTTGCCCGACACCGTCTTCACGTTCGGCGGCGGCAGTTGCAGCTTGTAATGCTCGCCATGATGATCGAGCGCGTCGCCGTTCAGCAGCGTTTTCAATATCGTCATCACCTCGACGGTGCGGGCATAGCGCGGTGCGGACGGCATGGTCTCGCCCGGCATGTCGGACGAGATGATGTTGACGGTCAAACGCCCGCCCAAAATCTGATCCAGCGTGGCGATCTGCCTGGCCAGCTGCGGCGGCCACGTCTCGCCCACCCGCACTGCCATCAGCAGCCGGATGCGGCGGGTGAGCGCCGCAATCGCGCCGGCAAACATCTGCGTGTCGATGCCCAATTGGTAGCCGGAGGGCAGCAATATATTGTCGAACCCGCCCTTTTCGGCCGCAAGCACGATGTTGCGGCAATGCTCCCAGCTGGATTGCAGCGCCGGATCGGGCACGC
>DAITMD010000221.1:0-4428 GCA_036835345.1 Sandarakinorhabdus sp.
TGCGCGAAGGCGGACGGATCGAGACGGCGATGTTCAACACCCCGGCGGATTTCGCCCGCCTGGGTCAGAACGTCATCGTCAATTGCACCGGCTATGGCGCGCGGGCGCTGATGAACGACAACAGCATCATTCCGGTACGCGGACAGATCGCCTGGCTCGCGCCGCAGCCAGAGGTTGATTATGGCCTCTATTATCGCAGCGTTTCGGTGCTGCCGCGCCCCGATGGCATCGTTGTGCAATATGTGGGGGACAGCGACATGTTCGGCGTGGGCATCGACAGCGAAACCCCCGATCGCGGCGAAGCGGAACGTTCGATCCGGACCGTGGCCAGCCTGTTCGCCGGCCCCAAACCGCTTACTTCTTGAACCCAAACCGCTTACTTCTTGAACAATGTCTCCGCCGTCAGCGCTTCGGTGGGCGCTGCCACTGCCAGCCGCTCGGCCTGCAGCTGGTTGATCAGCGCCGCCCGCTCCTCGGCCACCTTCTCCGGATCGACACTGGTATCCACGCCCGCCTTCTTGGCGGCCGCCGCCACCAGCGCGTCCATCTCGCGCTGGCTGGTCAGGCCCAGCGTGACGGGATCGCGCGGCTGCAGATTGGCGTAGTTCCAGTGGCTCTTGTCGCGGATGGCGGCGATGGTGTTCTTGGTGGTGCCGATCAGCTTGGAAATCTGCCCGTCGGTGATTTCCGGATGGTTCTTGATGATCCACAAAATGCCATCGGGCTTGTCCTGCCGCTTGGAAACCGGCGTGTAGCGCGGGCCGGAGGTGCGGCGGGCCTGTTCGGGCAGGCGCGCCATTTTGGGCAGATAGTCCGCATCGGCCTCGCCCTTGTCCAGTTCTTCGCGGGTCAGTTCGCCGGCGCGGATCGGATCGCGGCCCTTCAGCTTGGTGGCGGCGGTATCATCGGCGATCGCCTGCACTTCCAGGATGTGCAGCCCGCAGAATTCGGCAATCTGGCCAAAGGTGAGCGAGCTGTTGTCCACCAGCCAGGCGGCGGTGGCGTGCGGCATCAGGGGCAGGGTGGCGGCCATGATTTGGCTCCTCGAATTAATGTCTCGAACATGAAAACAGCCGCCCCTTGCGGGACGGCTGGCGCTGCATGCTTGTAACGAAGGGCAGTCTGTGGCGCAAGGGCGGGGATGATGCCCGATCCTGCTGAACTTGCCGCCATGGATGCCCGCGATCCGTTGGGGCCGGCCCGCGCCCGCTTCCGGTTGCCGGCGGGGCTGGTCTATCTGGATGGCAATTCGCTGGGGCCGATACCGGCGGCGCTGCCGCAACTGCTGGCCGATACCGCGGCCGGGGAATGGGGTGAGGGCCTGATCCGCAGCTGGAATGATGCCGGCTGGATTGATCTGCCGGTCACGCTGGGCGCGGCCATCGCGCCGATGGTCGGGGCCGAACCCGCCGCCGTGGTGGCCTGCGATTCTGTAAGCCTCAATCTGTTCAAACTGGCCAGCGCGGCGGTGGCCATGCGGCCGGGGCGGCGCACCATACTGATGGAAGCGCAGGATTTCCCCACCGATGCCTATGTGATGCAGGGCCTGGCCCGGCTGGCCGGGGTGACGTTGCGGCGGGTGCCGCCCGACGCTCTGCTGCCGGCGCTGGATGACGATGTGGCGCTGCTGCTGCTGTCGCATGCCCATTATGTCAGCGGCGCGGTGCACGACATGGCGGCGATGAGCGCGGCGGCGCAGGCGGCAGGCGCACTCACCCTGTGGGACCTGTCGCATTCGGCCGGTGCACTGGTGGTGCGGCTGGATGCGGATGGCGCCGATTTTGCGGTGGGCTGCGGCTACAAATATCTGAACGGCGGCCCCGGCGCGCCGGCCTTTGCCTATCTGGCCCGCCGCCATTGGGACTCGGCGGAGCCGGCGCTGACCGGCTGGATGGGCCACGCCCGCCCCTTCGATTTCGCCGCCGATTATGCGCCGGCAGCAGGCGCACGCCGGCTGCTCACCGGCACGCCGCCGATACTGGCGATGCGGGCACTGGAAGCCGGGGTGGCGACGTTCGATGGCATCGATATGGCGCAGGCCGAAGCCAAGTCGCGCGCGCTGGCCCGCCTGTTTGCCGCTGCTGCTGCCCGCCTGCCCGGCGTGACGGCCGATGCCCTGCCGGCAGGCCGCCACGGCGCCCACTGCATCGTCCGCCATCCTGAGGCCCGGCGGGTCATGAACGCCCTGATCGCGCGCGGCGTGGTGGGTGACATGCGCCCGCCCGATGCCATGCGCTTCGGCTTTCCGGCGCTCACCACACGTTATGCCGATATTGGCCTGGCGCTGGCGGCGCTGGCGGACGTGCTGGCCAGCGGCGAATGGCAGGAGGCGCGCTTTGCGCCGACGGGGATGGTCAGCTGATCTGCAGCACGATCTTGCCGACATGCGTGCCCGCTTCCATGCGGCGGTGCGCGTCGGCCGCCTGCGCCAGCGCAAACACGCTGTCCGTCACCGGCTGCAGCCGCCCGGCTTCGAACGCCGGCCAGATCACGCCTTCCAGCGTTTCGGCAATCGCCGCCTTGAACGCCACGGCACGCGGCCGCAGCATCGATCCGGTCAGCACCAGCCGCTTGCGCATCACCAGGCCCAGATTGACCTCGGCGGTCATGCCCTTCTGGAAGGCGATGGACACATGCCGGCCATCATCGGCCAGGCAGGCGATATTCTTCGGCACATAATCGCCGCCCACCATGTCCAGCACGATGTCCACGCCGCGCTGACCGGTCAGCGCCAGCACCTCGGCGGCGAAATCCTGTGTGCGGTAATTGATGGCGTGCACGGCCCCGTGCGCCAGCGCCGCCGCGCATTTTTCGTCGCTGCCGCAGGTGGCGATCGCCGTCAGCCCGATTTCCTGCGCCAGTTGCAGGGCCGTGATGCCGATGCCGCTGGTGCCGCCGTGGATCAGGATCGTCTCGCCGGGGCGGGCATGGCCGCGGTCCATCACGTTTGACCACACGGTGAACCAGGTTTCCGGCAGGCCGGCAGCATCAGGCATCGCCATTCCGGCAGGCACCGGCAGGCACTGGCCTTCCGGCGCCGTGCAATATTCGGCATAGCCGCCGCCCGCCACCAGCGCACACACCGCATCACCGGGCCGCCAGCGCGTCACCTCATCGCCCACCGCCACCACCGTGCCGGCGATTTCCAGCCCCATGATCGTGGGCGTGCCCGGCGGCATCGGATAGAGGCCCAGCCGCTGCAGCACGTCGGGCCGGTTCACCCCGGCCGCCGCCACCTTCAACAGCACCTCACCGGGTCCGGGGGTTGGCACCGGGCGGGTGACGGGCACCAGCACCTCCGGCCCCCCCGGTGCGGCGGGATCGATGGCGGTCATGCTGGCGGGGATGGTCATGCCCGGCATCATGGCGTGTCGGGGTGGCCGGTCAAGCCATGCCATGTCGCCGCCCCACTTGACCAAAGCTGGCGGGGCAGGTTTTGTGGAGCAGTTCTGGAGGCACACCGGATGCTTGTGATTCTGGCTTTTTTTCAAGCCGCTACTGGTCAGGCGCCGGCGGCCGTTCCATTGGCGCCGATCTGCCCGCAAATTGCCGAGCTTGTGCCATTCAAGCCGCCCACGGCCACGCGCAAACATTGGCAGTTTGATACACGGGGCGGCATCAAGGGCCTGTTTTCCGGCAGCGTTACCACCACGTTTGGGGCGAAACCCCTGAACGAGAATGACGCGGCCGCTTGGCAACGCGCCTCCCAGATGTGCCATGCCACCAAAAAGGGCGGCGAGTGCGAGATGGAAGGCCCGGTGAATTTCTTTCTGACCTTCGACGAAAAGCAATTTGGGTGGCAGGTTGAACCCGGCGAACATTTCCTGTTCCGGGTGCGCGGCACCATATTGGAGTGTGAGGACTCGCCGACCAGCGCAAAGGCTTCCAATGTTCGAGGATGATCTGCCCAAGAAGAAAACCGACCTGCTCGCCGAACTGACGCGCGAAGACCTTGATCGGCTGTCCATCGCCGAGCTTGATGCGCGGATCGCGGCGCTGGAGGCGGAGCTGGCGCGCACCCGCACCAAACGGGCCGGTGCGGCGGATTTTCGCAGCGCCGCCGATGCGCTCTTCAAGAAGGGCTGAAACTTAGGGCAGTATCGGGGCGGGAGACAGGCGCATACAAGAACGGGGTTTGACGGACATGCCCACGGGAGGGGCTGGCACATGAACTTCGATTTTTCCGACGAAGCCAAGGAACTTGGCGAACAGGCGAAGCGGCTGCTGGGCGAACGCGCCGGCACCGGCCCGGCCCGCAAGGCCATGGCCGCCGATGCGCCGGCCATGGACGCGGCGCTATGGAAGGACATTGCCGAACTGGGCTGGACGGCAGCGCGCGTGCCCGAAGCGCACGGCGGCCTGGGCCTGACCATCGAGGAAGCCGCCCAGCTGGCCGAAGCCGCCGGCGGCGCGCTGGCCCATGTGCCG
>DAITMD010000222.1:0-4426 GCA_036835345.1 Sandarakinorhabdus sp.
GTCTGCGCCTCGCTGCGCGAAGCACTGACCTCGCTGGACAAGAGCCGGGCGGTGTTCACCAAGGGCGGCGTGTTCACCGACGATCAGATCGATGCCTATATCGAACTGAAGATGCAGGAGGTGATGCGGTGGGAAATGACCCCGGCACCGGTTGAGTTTGATATGTATTACAGCGCGTGAATCGCAGCCGGGCGCGCAAATAGCACAGCTATTTGCCGACTCCGGCAAGATCGGACGGCGAGCGAAAAGGGGCGGCCCAACAGCCGCCTCTTTTTGACTCGTCCGACGGCGCGGCTTTGCCGCGCTCTTCCTTCCTGCCTTCCTTCACCCCCCAGCGGACCCGGCGGCTCCGCCGCCGGCCGCGCCGGGCAGCCCCACCCCAAAACGCCAGAATCACCAGCACCAGCTGCATTTTGTGCGCCGCACCAATCCCTTCGCAAACGCACCCAAAAACCCCCGAAAACCCCCAACCCCCGGAAAACCGCAAAAAAAGGGCCCGAAACCAAAGTTTCGGGCCCAGTAAATCCTTGGGGAGGATCGCCATATCGGCATGCCCTTATTGCACTGCACCATGTTACAAAACAATGCGCGAAATGGCGTAGGCCGAAAAAAATTTGTCGCACCCCGGCCGGCAACCCCCCGCTGCAAGCCGCTTGGCGCTGGCCCCGGCCCATGCCAATAGACGGGGCATGTCAGACCTGTTTGCTGCCACCCAGAGCGCCGCCGATTATGATGCCAGCCACATCGAGGTGCTGGAAGGGCTGGAGCCGGTGCGCCGCCGCCCCGGCATGTATATCGGCGGCACCGACGAACGCGCCCTGCATCACCTGGCGGCCGAAGTGCTGGACAACGCCATGGACGAAGCCGTGGCCGGCCACGCCAGCCGTATCGAGGTTACGCTGGACGCCGACGGCAGCCTGACGATTTCCGACAATGGCCGCGGCATCCCCATCGATCCGCACCCGCGCTTTCCGGACAAATCGGCGCTGGAGGTGATCCTGACCATGCTGCATTCGGGCGGCAAGTTCAGCGGCAAGGCCTATGCCACCAGCGGCGGCCTGCACGGCGTGGGCATCAGCGTGGTCAACGCGCTGTCGGATGACACGGTCGTGGAAGTGGCGCGCGACAAGCAGCTTTACCGGCAGCGTTTTGCCCGCGGCGTGCCGCTGGGGCCGATCGAGAATCTGGGCGCGGTGGCCAACCGGCGCGGCACCACGGTGAAGTTCCACCCGGATGCCGAAATCTTTGGCGCCGAAGCACAGTTCAAGCCGGCGCGGCTGCACAAATTGGCGCGATCGAAGGCCTATCTGTTCGGCGGCGTGGAAATCCGCTGGCGCTGCGCTGCGGAACTGGCCAGCGCCGAGGTGCCGGAAACCGCGGTGTTCACCTTCCCCGGCGGCCTCGCCGATCATTTGCGCGAACGCCTGGCTGATCGCCCGCTGGTGGTGCCCGATCTGTTTGCCGGCCGCGCCGATCTGCCGGCCGGCCCCGATGGCCAGGCGATGGGCGCGGTGGAATGGGCCTGTGCCTGGCCGCAATATGGCGAGGGTTCGGCCAGTTTTTACTGCAACACCATCCCCACCCCCGATGGCGGCACCCACGAAGCCGGGCTGCGGCTGGCGCTGACCCGCGGCCTGAAGAATTTCGCCACCATGAGCGGCAACAGGAAGGCCGCCGAACTGGCCGGCGAGGATGTGTTTTCCGGCGCGGAGATCATGTGCTCGCTGTTCATCCGTGACCCGCAGTTCCAGAGCCAGACCAAGGACCGGCTGACCAGCCCGGAAGCGACGCGGCTGGTGGAAAATGCCGTGAAGGATCATTTCGATCACTGGCTGGTGGCAAGCAATGAACGCGGCAAGGAATTGCTGGCCTTCGTGATCGAGCGCATGGACGACCGGCTGCGCCGCCGCGCCGAAGCCATGGTCAAGCGCAAGACGGCGACCAGCAAATCATCGCTACGCCTGCCCGGCAAGTTGACCGATTGCGCCCGCGACGAGCCGCTGGGCACCGAATTGTTCATCGTGGAAGGCGACAGCGCCGGCGGCAGCGCCAAGCAGGCGCGCGACCGCACCACCCAGGCGATATTGCCCATTCGCGGCAAGATATTGAATGTGGCCAGCGCCAACAGCGCCAAGATCGGCGGCAACAGCGAAATCGCCGATCTGGGGCAGGCGCTGGGCTGCGGCACGCGCGACAAATATAATCCCGCCAACCTGCGGTATGAACGCATCATCATCATGACCGATGCCGATGTGGACGGCGCCCATATCGCCACCTTGTTGATGACCTTCTTCTTCCGCGAGATGCCTGGGCTGGTGCGCGATGGCCGGCTGTATCTGGCGCAGCCGCCGCTGTATCGGCTGGCGGCAGGCGGCACGGTGGCCTATGCGCGCGACGATGCCCACCGGCTGGAGCTGATGAAGACGATCTTTGCCGGCAAGACCAAGGTGGAGGTGGGCCGCTTCAAGGGCCTGGGCGAAATGAACCCGATGCAATTGAGGGAAACCACCATGGATCCCAAGAGCCGCACGCTGATCCGGGTGAAGCTGCCCGACGATGCCGATGGCCGCGCCGATACCGCCGATCTGGTGGAGCGGCTGATGGGCCGCAATCCCGAACATCGCTTCCATTTTATCCAGAGCCACGCCACCGCCATCGACGCCGATGCCATCGACGCCTGAAGCGAAGCGGCGGCGCATCCCGCTCCACAGCTTGGCGCGGCGCGGCGCGGTATATGGTATCAAGGCCGCCAATCTGGGTGCCGGCGTGGTGGTGTCGCTGCTGCTGGCGCGCATGGGCGGCCCCGAGGGCCTGGGCAGCTATGCGCTGGCCATCCAGACGGCGCAGCTGGTCTCCATCCTGGCGGTGCTGGGCTGCGATCAGCTGATGCTGCGCGAAGTGGCGGGGCATCTGCGGCTGGGGCGGCGTGACCACGCAAACACCGCCATCCGCCATTATCTGGGCTTTGCCGTGTTGCCGGGCGTGCTGGTGGCGCTGGGCTTTGGCGGCCTCACGCTGGCGCTGGGCCGGGCCGGCTTTGCGGTGGCGCAGGATCCGGCCATGCTGGTCGCCACCGGCTTTGTGCTGGCCAATGTATGTTATCTGCTGGGGCTGGGCTGCCTGCGCGGGCTGGGCAATCCGGTGCAGGCGCAGGTGTATGATGGGCTGTTCCTGGCGCCGGTGGCGCTGGTGCTGGGCGGCCTGATGCTGACCGGGGGGCGCATTTCGTCGCAACAGGCGGTGCTGCTGTCCACCGCCATGCTGCTGGCCACGATGCTGGCTTTGGCGCTGCATGTGCGGCGGCTCACGCGCGGCTGGGGCCACGATCCGGCGCTGCACCTGCCGGAACCGTTGAAGCACGGCCTGCCCATGACGATGACGTCGTTTTTGCTGTTCTTTCTGCAATGGCTGCCGCTGTTTCTGGCCGGCGCGCTGGGTTCGGCGGTCGATGCCGGGGCGTTTCGGGCCGCGTGGCAGCTCGCCTTGCCGCTGGCGGTGATCCAGGCCACCACGGTGAGCGCGATATCGGCGCAGGTGGCCGGCGATCTGAAGGAAGGCAAGCTTGATCAGGCGGCGCGGCGGCTGCAGCGCAACCGGCTGGGCGTGCTGGCGCTCACCCTGCCGGTTGCGCTGCCGCTGCTGATCTGGCCGAACGAGGTGATGATCATTTTGTTCGGGCCGCAATTTGCCGGCAATGCCACGATCGTGCGGGCGCTGGTGGCGATCAACCTGTTCACCATCGCCGCCGGGCCGCTGGCGGCGGTGATCACCATGGCCGGGCGCAACCGCGATACGCTGCCGTGGGGCATCGCCAGCGCCGTGCTGCAATTGGGGTTGGCGCTATGGCTGCTGCCGCGCATCGGGCAACTGGGGCTGGTGATCAGCTATGGTGCCGCCGTGCTGCTGCGCACCGCCAGCTTCTGGCAGCTCACCGGCAGCATATTGCGCGCTTCTCCCTAGCGCCCGGTTCGCGCCTTGACTTCGCAGGCATCCCTGCGCATCTCCGTGGCGCGCGCGGTCTGGCAACCGACAGAATGCGGGCGGCGTTTGGTGAGGGGTGAGCATGGCAACTCAGTTTGACAGTGTGGCGCGCCGTCGCCGCTCGGCCGGCACGCTGCTGCGGGCGCTGTTCGAACGCCGCAATTATGTTGCGGCCGCCAACGCCTTCGCCCGCGTCGATGCGCCGGTGGATATCCTGAAACGCTATATCTCCAATGGCGGTAGCTATCCGGCTGATATTACCGTAAAAACGCCGCTGGGGCCGATCAGCCCGACAACCTATTCGCCCAACGATGTGCAAACCATCAACGAGATTTTCCTGCGCGGCGATTATGATGTGGTGAGCGATGGCGAAATCATCGTGGATTTCGGATCGAACATCGGGATTTCGGCGGCCTATTTTCTCACCCGCCGGCCCGATGCCTTT
>DAITMD010000223.1:0-4422 GCA_036835345.1 Sandarakinorhabdus sp.
GTGATGATCGTGGAGCTGGGCGTTTCGGCCACTTTGGTGGGCGTCATGCTGGCGCTGCCGCTGCTGGCGGCGCCGTTCCGGGCGCTGATCGGCCACAAATCCGATACCCACAAATCGGCGCTGGGCTGGCGGCGGGTGCCCTATATCTATCTGGGCACCTGGCTGCAGTTCGGCGGGCTGGCGATCATGCCGTTCGCGCTGCTGGTGCTGGCCGGCGCGCAGGAAGCCTATGACGAACGCGTGTGGCTGGGGCAGCCGGCCGCCGCGCTGGCCTTCCTGCTGGTGGGGGCCGGCATCCACACCACGCAAACCGTGGGGCTGGCGCTGGCCACCGATCTGACCAAGCCCGAACAACAGCCCAATGTCGTGGGGCTGATGTATGTCATGCTGCTGCTGGGCTCGATCGCGGCGGCGCTGTTCTTTGGCTGGGCGCTGGATGAATTCAGCCAGGGCAGGTTGATCCAGGTGATCCAGGGCATGGCGGTTCTCACCATCGTGCTCAATGGCATTGCCCTGTGGAAGCAGGAAGCGCGGGTGCCCTGGTATCAGCGCACCGAACCGGTCGCGCCCGATCCCACCTTCCGCGAAAGCTGGGACTTGTTCGCCGGCCGGGACAAGACGATCCTGCGTCTGGTTGCCGTCGGGCTGGGCACGCTGGCCTTTTCCATGTCGGATATCGTGCTGGAACCCTATGGCGGCGAAGTGCTGGGGCTGGGCGTTGGCACTACAACGCTGCTCAGTGCGATCATGGCCGGCGGCAGCCTTATGGGCTTTGCCTATGCCTCCTATGTGCTGTCGCTGGGCGCCGATCCGTTCCGCATGGCCAGCCTGGGCGCGCTGATCGGCCTGCCGGCCTATGCGCTGATCATCTTTGCCGCCGGGTCCGACACGCCGTCCATCTTCACGCTGGGCGTGCTGCTGGCCGGGATCGGCACCGGCCTGTTCGGCCATGGCACCCTTACGGCCACCATGCTGCTGGCACCCAAGGGGCAGGTGGGCATCGCCATGGGGGCATGGGGGGCGGTGCAGGCCACATCGCAGGGCATTGGTGCCACCATCGGCGGCGTGGTGCGCGATCTGGCGCAGGGCCTGAACATCGGGCTGGACCTGCCCGGCGAAGCCAGCGGTTATGTCCTTATCTTTGCGCTGGAACTGGCGCTGATGGTGGGCACCCTGATCGCCATGTGGCCGCTGCTGGACCGCAGTTCGCCCGATTGAGCTGCCACTTCCGCTGCCCGCCGGCGCGCCGATCCGCAACGAAGAAGGCCGGCGCTCCTTGCGGAACGCCGGCCTCTTGTCTTCGGCCTTTCGGCGCGGCTTATTCGGCCATCGCGTCCATGGCCGGCGCAGCGGCAGCGGCAGCGGCAGGCGCTGCCGCAGCGGCACCTTCCCAATAATTGCCGAACCAGCTGGTGTTGAGCAGGATCGAAGCGTGCACGATCAGTGCAAGCGCGGCCACGCCGATGAAAAACAGCGACAGGCCAACGGTGGGGCTGACATAAAGCCAGATACGACCTTCATTCATGTTCCAGTCTCCTCTGTCTTATTTCAGCCACGGGGTCAGCGCGAACGCCAGGATGTGCGCCAGAACGGCAATCGCGCCGAAAATCCGCGTGCCCCACTTGAGGCCCTCGTTGATTTCGATCGCTTCCTTCTCGGTCAGCCCGGTCGGGTAGACCTTGGTATCATCAGCCATGTTGAACTCCTCTCCCATGCGGTGAGCGCCTGCCGCCCCCTGGACCGCCTGCGCACCCGCCTGTTTGCCGGAACGGGATGCGGTTACGCGTGCGACCCAATTCCATGCCGTGAACCTCTGCCAACGGGCCGACCCCGGTGGGGGAGTCGCGGCAGTTGGTCGCAGCAAAGCCAACCCTTAGCCAATCGGTCGCATGTGTCAATGTGTCGCCCCAACAAATTGTGACAGACACGTAACGCGCTGCACTGCACCATCGCATCGGCTTGAAGCTGCCAGCTTTACCCCTGCCCTTCGGCTTGCGATGAACGGCTCCGCACAGATGTTCGCAGGGGGAATGCCATGACCGGATTTGATCGCCGCCAGCTGCTGGCCGGAGCCGCCGCCTCGCTGGCCCTGCCGGCTGCCGCTGCGGCTGCCACCAGGGCACCCGCCGCCGACGCGCAGAAAAAGATCCGCGCCGCCATCGACCGGCAGCTGCCCGAAAACATCGCCCGCATTCAGGACTGGATCAAACACCCCGGCATCGCGGCCGAAAACTGGCAGATGGAGGCAGCCTGCGCCTACACGATGGGCCTGCTCAAAGACGCCGGCTTCCAGATGGTGAAGCGCATGCCCACCAAGGGGCAGCCGGGCATCTTCGCCACGCTGGACGCCGGGGCAAAGCGCACGGTGGGCGTGTATTTCATGTATGACGTCAAGCAGGTGAACCCGGAAGAATGGTCCAGCCCGCCGTTCGAGGCGCGCATCACCAACAAGCCGGATTGGGGCCAGGTGATCGTGGGCCGCGGCGCGGTGAACCAGAAAGGCCCGGAGGCGGCGTTTCTGGCCGCCCTGCACGCGTTTCGGGCGGCGGGGCAGAAACTGCCGGTCAATCTGGTGCTGGTGGCCGAGGGGGAGGAGGAGATTGCCTCGCCCAATTTCCACCAGGTCGTGCAGGCGCCAGAGGTGCTGTCCGCGCTGAAACGCTGCGACGGCATCTTCATCCCCACCGCGTGGCAGAGCCGCAATGGCAGCACGGTGATCAACCTGGGATCGAAAGGCCCGATGGAGTTTCAGCTGATCGCCAGCGGTGAACGCTGGGGCAAGGGGCCGAAGGGCGACATCCACTCCAGCCAGCACGCCCATGTCGACAGCCCGGTCTGGCATCTGGTGCAGGCGCTGAACACGCTGGTGCAGGCCGATGGCCACACCCCGGCCATTGATGGCTGGTTCGACAATGTGCGCCCGCTTACTGCGCGCGAGAGGGAACTGATCGCGCTCACCGCCGCCAGCCAGAACGAAGAGCAGGCCAAGGCGGCGATGGGCGTGAAGATGTGGATCAACAACGAACCCTGGCAGCAGAGCCTGGAGCGCCTCGCCAGCCAGCCGACGGTGAATATTCAGGGGCTGGTGGCGGGATACAGCGGACCGGGCGGCAAGACCATCCTGCCCGGCCGGGCGGAGGCCAAGCTGGAATGCCGGCTGGTGCCCAACCAGACTTACAAGGAAGCGGAGGCCAAGCTGCGCGCCCACCTGCAGAAACGCGGCTTCGGCGATATCGAAGTGGTGGTGAGCGGTGGTTATGATCCCACCGAAACCCCGGAAAACGCCCGCGTGGTGCGCGCCAGCCAAGCCGTCTATGCCCGCTTCGGCGCGCCGGCCACCCTCTATCCCAGGAACGCCGGCAGCTGGCCCGGCAGCGTCTTCACCCAGCCGCCGGTAAGCCTGCCCGCCGGCCAGTTCGGCCTGGGCCACGGCAGCGGCGCCCATGCGCCAAACGAATATTTCCTGATCGAAAGCATCAACCCGGCGGTGCAGGGCCTGGCCGGCTGCACGGCGGGCTTTGTGGATTTTCTCTATGAGATGGCGGTGGCGCCGTAACGCGCTGCGCCTCAAGGCACGGGCGGCACGGCCATCACCACCACCTCGCCGGCGCGGCGGGTGATACCATAAATGGTGCGCGGGGCTGTGCGGTCCCACGCCCAGGCCTGCCCATCCAGCGGCGCGGGGATGGTGGCGACATGTTCCAGGATCGGGCCCTGTGTGGGGATGCGCACCACATAAAGTTCCGGCGCGTCGTGGCCGGTCAGGTAGAGCAGGCCATCGGGGCCGAAGCTGCCGCCCGAAATGCTGTTCGGCGGCAGGCGCTGCAATAGGCTGTCCGGCAGTGCGTAGCCGCCGATTTCAGCCCAATCATCATTGAAGATCACGATCTTCGTGTCGCGGTGGGTGCGGCCCAGATGGCTGCGCGGCGCGTCATAATTGGCAAACGCCGCCCACCAGCGATTGCCCCGACGTTCCACCCAGGTGAGCGAGCCATCGCGCACCCCCAGCGGAATGGAGCGCAGATGACGCATGGTGCGCGTGTCGAAAATTTCCACCGAACTGGCCATCGGCGTCTGCGGATAATTGCTGTTGGCACAGACCAGATCGGTCTTTTCCACCAGGCAGCTGTTGAGATGGCGGATGGCGATGCGATCCCCCACCCATTCGGCCACCTTCACGCCATCGGTCTTGCGATATTTGCCGATACGGCTGTTGACGATGGCATAGAAATGCGCGGCGTCCACGGCCGCGCCCTGCCGCGCCTCCGGCGCCTTCCAGCGCCGGATTTCCGTGGCCGCCGGCAGCAGCGCCGGTGCAGCCGGGGCCGGCGGCGGGTTCTGCGCTGCAACCGGCAGCCCGCCAACGGCCAGCAGCGCCAGCAGCGCCAGTGCCACGCCGCGCCACCACCGACACGCCACAAT
>DAITMD010000224.1:0-4414 GCA_036835345.1 Sandarakinorhabdus sp.
CAAAGCGTCAGCCCCTTTTGCAGCTGTCAAAGCGTCAGCCCGCCTTCTTCATCTGCGCTTCCCGCCAAGCCAGGTAGATGGTGGAACCAAGGATCAGCGCGCCGCCAGCCAGGGTGAGTGCATCATAAGTCTCGCCAAACAGCCAGATGCCCGCCGCGGTGATCAGGCCAAAACGCACGAAATCCAGCGGCAGCACCGCCGAGGCTTCCGACAGCGAGAAGGCGCGCGACAGGGTGAGCTGGCCGATGGCGGCGGCTGCCCCTATGCCGGCCAGCAGCGGCCAGACTTGCAGAGGCGGCGGCGTCCACACGAACAGCGCGACCGCCAGACTGGGCAGCAGCGTGAGAATGAAGGTCCACGCCGCCACGGCGCGGCTGTCGTCCAGCCCGACCAGCGACCGCATCGCGACAATGGAATAGCCGGTGGACACCGCCGAGATGATTGCGGCCACAATCCCGGCACCAAGGGGCACGGACCCCGGCCGCAGGACCAGCAACATGCCCACAAAGCCGGCCGCAAGGGCCACGATCCGGCGCATCCGGATGCGCTCCCCCAGCATCAGCACCGCCCCGATGGTGCCGAACAGCGGCGCCGTATAGTTGATGGCCAGCACATCGGCCAACGGCGCATTGGCCACCGCGTAGAAGGTGCCCATAGTGGCGATGAAGCCCGAGGTGGCGCGGCCCAGATGGGTGGTGAGCCGATCCCGCCGGATCAGCCCGGGGGTGCGCAGGATCATCGGCAGCAGAAACAGCAAGCCGATGAAATTGCGGAAGAAAACAAGCTCGAAACTGTGCAGCTCGCGCGCGGCATAGCGGATCATCACCCACATTGACGCGAAGGCGAAACAGGCGATGATGAACCAGAACGGCCCGGAGCGGACTAAACGTTGCACACCCCTACCGTTAAGCGCCTGAAACGGCGCTGGAAAGCCTCAGCAGCCGGCCTCAGCAGCCATCGAGCAGCCGCGCCAGCGTGGCCACGTCGCTGTCGATCTCCCGGTCATCGGCCCGCAGCTGCTCCACCCGCTTGACCGCGTGCATCACCGTGGTGTGATCGCGCTTGCCGAACCGCCGGCCGATTTCCGGCAGCGACCGCGGCGTCATCTTCTTGGCCAGATACATGGCGATCTGGCGCGGCCGGGCCACTTCACGGGCACGGCGTTCCGACAGGAGATCGGCCACCTTCAGCCCGTAATAGTCGGCAACCTTGCGCTGAATATCATCGATGGTGAGCTTCTTTTCCTGAGCGCGCAGGATATCGGCCAGTGTCTCGCGGGTGAATTCCAGCGTGATCGGTTTGCTGACCAGCATGGCGAAAGCCGTCACCCGGTTGAGCGCGCCTTCCAGTTCGCGCACATTGGTGGCGATCTTTCGTGCAAGAAATTCAATCACATCGTCAGGTACTGGCACGCGCTTGGGCTGGGCAGCCACCTTGGCATGAAGGATGTTGAGCCGCAGTTCATAGTCCGCCGGGTTGATGTCCGCGACCAGGCCCCACACCATGCGCGACAATATCCGATCCTGAATGCCTTCCAGATTCTGCGGCGACCGGTCAGCGGTGATCACCAGCCGTTTTCCGGCACCGATGATCTCGTTCATGGTGTGGAAAAACTCTTCCTGCGTCGATTCCTTGCCGGCGATGAACTGCACATCGTCGATCATCAGCAGATCAACCGAGCGCAGCCGCTGCTTGAAGCTGATCGTATCCTTGGCGCGCATGGCGGCCAGGAACTCCACCATGAATTTTTCCGCCGACAGATAAGCCACCCGGGCATCCGGCTGACGCGCCAGATAGGCATTGCCGATCGCGTGCATCAGGTGCGTCTTGCCCAGGCCCGTGGTGCCATGCAGGAACAATGGGTTGAAACCCAGCGCGCCAGGCTCTGCCATCGCAAGCGCGGCGTTATAGGCCAGTTCGTTCGACTTGCCGACGATGAAATTGTCGAAGCTGTAGCGCACATCGACCGGCAGCGGCTGCGGGGCAGCCGCGCCGGCATGTGCGGGCGGGCGGATGGCGGGCGGGGGCACGGCGCACTGGCCAGCCTGGACTGCGACGCGCCGCACGCCCGGCCTTGCCTGGGCCCACTGACGCCGCAGCAGATCGCCAAAATGACTGTTCACCCAGTCGGCAGCAAAGGCAGACGGCGCCGCAAGCCTGACCGTGTCGCCATCGACAGCTGCCAGTACCAGCGGCGCCAGCCAGGCATCAAAACTATGATCGCCCGCATCGCCCTTCAAAGCAGCGCGCACGCGGGACCAGCACTCCTTGTCCGCGTCGGCAATGTGAATATCCTGTGGGATAACAATGGGCTGTGAAGGCAGAACAGATGCAAAAGCTGTCGACACGCACCCCTTCCTTCCTGCCGCCCCCGGCACCAGTACCGGTCACCACAAATAAGTGGTGACCTGACCCAAAAGCGATGCCTCAAAAGCGCCGGGATCCGGCGCGCAGTTTCCCTGACGCGCCATAACAGGCTCGGCCGACATCGCATGTTAACGATTGGACCCCATGGCGCTCATCACGCCGGCGGGTCAAACCTGAGTTCAGATACGCGCGGCCGTGGCGCGGCTGCAAGCAAGCAAATTGGCTCCACACCGAAATAAAAAGGTTGACACGTTTGTGACAGCTTCACCTTGGTGAAGCTGCCAACCATCTGGAATAGTGCGACGAATCGTAGAGCGGCAGTGATTCTGCGGGCACGGCATCTGACCCAAGTCCTTGGATTTTTGTGTCAAAGCAATGACGCTTTGATGACTCTGCCGTGTGCAACAAACTGACGGTTGCAGTGCACAAATAGCTGCCGGGCGGCGGGCCACAGCAGCCCGTTCCTCTTAAGTTCTGTTAACGCGGCCCAAACGGGTCAGCGACTCGCGAATCACCCATTGAACCAGCGCCGGGATCAAGTTGCCCGGCCTATATCGAACAAAAAAACAGGCGCGCCCGCCGGACGCGCCTTCGTCATGGTTACGGCGACCAGGGCCGCCCGATGATTACACCGTCGCCAGCGCCTTCAAGCGGCTGGAGAGGCGGCTGATCTTGCGAGCAACGGTATTCTTGTGCAGCACGCCCTTGGACACGCCGCGCATCATTTCCGGCTGTGCGGCTTTCAGGGCTTCGGCAGCAGCAGCAGCGTCGCCGGCTGCCAGGCTCGATTCCACCTTCTTCACGAAGGTGCGGATGCGGCTTACGCGGGCCTTGTTCACGGCGGCGCGGTTTGCGTTGCGGCGGATACGCTTTTCAGCCTGGGGCGTGTTGGCCATTGTTGTCCTGCAATCAATTGATCAAAAACAGATGGGCGCGCAACACTGGGGCCGCGCGCCGGAAGGAGAGCGCCTTAGGCGAGGGCGGCAGCGCGGTCAAGCCTTTCGCACGGTGCGGCTGAGTTTAAATCTGGGCGCTTGGAGGGCTTTCTGGCAAGTTGGACAGAAGAAGCTGGAGCGCCCGGACTGGACGATGCGCGCCACCGGCGTGGTGCAGACAGCGCAGCCCTCTCCTTCCCGGCCATAGACGGCAAAATCCTTCTGGAAATAGCCAAGCGTGCCATCTGGCGCCGCATGATCGCGCAAGGTCGAGCCGCCGGCCGCAATCGCCTCGTTCAGCACGGCCGGGATGGCCTGCGCCAGCCGCTGGAGCCTGGCATCCGGCACCTGCCCACCGGGCGTTTCGGGGTGAATGCCGGCGCGGTACAGCGCCTCGCACACATAGATGTTACCGAGCCCGGCGATGAGCCGTTGATCGAGCAGGATGGCCTTTGCCGGCGCCATTCGGGCGGCGAAAATGGCCTGGAGCAGACCATGGCCAAAGTCCGGCCCCAACGGTTCCGGGCCGATCCCGGCCAACAGCGGGTGCACATGGGCCGAGGCGGTGGGCACCAGATCAAGGCTGCCGAACCGGCGCGCGTCGTTGAACGCCACCACCCGGCCATTGCCAGTCTCGAACACGATATGATCATGTTTTTCAATGGATTGTGGATCAACCCGCATCCGCCCAGACATGCCCAGATGCAGCACCAACGTGTCGCCGCGATCGGTTTCGATCAGGCCATA
Organism: Sandarakinorhabdus sp.; assembly: GCA_036835345.1. Taxonomy (GTDB): domain Bacteria; phylum Pseudomonadota; class Alphaproteobacteria; order Sphingomonadales; family Sphingomonadaceae; genus Sandarakinorhabdus. The sequence goes on from DAITMD010000224.1 coordinate 4,050, forward strand.
TTTGGCGCGCCGGCCCAGCCGCACCACGGTCGCCCCCGTCAGCCGTTGCCCAAGGCCGTCCGGCAGCGGCCGGCGCAGATCGGGGCGATTGAACGTCACGCGGGTGAAGACCTGCCCGTGCCAGACCGGCTCCAGCCCGCGCATCACGGTTTCAACTTCGGGCAGTTCCGGCATGCCCGCGACATAGGCGGCGTTTGCAAGCCCGCCAAGCGTCGGCTAAGCCGCAGCCACAAAAAGGACAGGCCAGTGAGCGATACCGTAAGCTTCGGATACGAGGATGTGCCGCGCTCGGAGAAGACCCGCCGGGTGGGCGAGGTTTTCCGTTCCGTGGCAAAGCGTTACGACATCATGAACGATCTGATGTC
>DAITMD010000225.1:0-4398 GCA_036835345.1 Sandarakinorhabdus sp.
CGGTAGCGCCGGTATCACAAAATAGGCTGCTGTCCACCGTGGCGTGGCGATTGCAGGGCGTGCCGGCCTATGCTCTGGAAGGCGCGATCTTCGTGGCCGGATCGGCGATCCAGTGGCTGCGCGACGGGCTGGGCCTCATCGCGTCCAGCGAGGAAAGCGAGGCGCTGGCGCAAAGCGTGGCCGACAATGGCGGCGTGAGCTTTGTGCCGGCGCTGGCCGGGCTGGGCGCGCCGCACTGGGCGCCAGAGGCGCGCGGCCTGATCTCGGGCCTGTCGGGCGGCACCACCCGCGCCCATATCGTGCGCGCCGCATTGGAAGCGCAGGGGCAGCAGACCGCCGATCTGGTGGAGGCCCTGGCCGCCGATGGCGTGCCGGCCGCGACGCTGCGTGTTGATGGCGGCATGGTGGCCAACAACTGGCTGTGTCAGGATCTGGCCGACAGTCTGGGGCTGGTGGTGGAGCGGCCGCGAGTGATCGAAACCACCGCGATGGGGGCGGCGATGCTGGCCGGCGTGGGCTGCGGCCTGTACGCCGATCTGCCGGCTGCCGCTGCTGCCATGGCCGCGGCCGACCGCAGCTTTCACCCGGCCACCGATGCCGCCGCGCGCCGCCTGCGCCGCAGCCAATGGCAGGCCGCGGTGCGCCGGGTGCTGGCATGAACGCCCTGTCCGGCCTGACGCTGGTGGCGGCACTGGCGCTGGTTGCCGGCGGCCTGTGGCTGCTGCGGCAACCGGGCGCAAACCGCACCAAGGCGGTGCTGATGATGGTGGCGGGGCTGGTGGTGGCCTTCAATGCCTGGGTGAACTCGCTGCCCCTCCCGGCGTGATGCGCCCCGACGCCGCGCCTGTGACAAACTATGGCTTGCACGGACGCGTCACTGCCATAGTCTGACGTCACATTCTGGGGAGGATGCTGGCATGGTTCGGTTTGGCAAGACGGCGGTTGGCAAGGCGGGGGCGCTGCTGCTCGCGGGTTCGATGATGGTTGGCGGGCTGGCGGGTGCCGGCGGGCCGGGCACCGGGGTGCGCGGCGTGGATGCCGAGCGGTTGGCGAACGCGCGCAACGAACCGGGCAACTGGCTGACCCACGGCGGCACCTATGCCGAACAGAGATTTGCCGATCTCACCCAGATCACGGCGGACAATGTTGGCCAGCTCGGCCTGGCGTGGTCGGTCGATCTGGATACCAATCGCGGGCAGGAAGCCACGCCCATCGTGGTGGACGGCACCATGTTCACCACCACCGCCTGGTCGAAAGTGATGGCGCTGGATGCCGCCACCGGCCGGGTGAAATGGCGCTTTGATCCCGAAGTGCACAAGGCGCGCGGGCAGGCGGCCTGCTGCGATGTGGTCAATCGCGGGGTGGCGGTGTGGAACGGCATGGTGTTTGTCGCCGCGCTCGACGGCCGGCTGATTGCGCTGGATGCTGCCACCGGCAAGGTGAAGTGGAGCAGCCAGACCTTCACCGATCCGGGCAAGCCCTACACGATCACCGGTGCGCCGCGGGTGGTGAAGGGGCTGGTGATCATCGGCAACGGCGGGGCCGAACTGGGCGTGCGCGGTTATGTGACCGCCTATGACGCGATGACCGGCCAGAAGAAATGGCGCTTCTTCACCGTTCCCGGCAACCCCGCCGCCGGCCCGGACGGGGAAGTGTCTGACAGCGTGCTGGCCGGCAAGGCGGCACCGACATGGGCGGGCGAATATTGGAAGGGCGGCGGCGGCGGCACTGCCTGGGACGCCATCGTTTATGATTCCGAACTGGATCAACTCTATATCGGCGTTGGCAATGGCTCGCCATGGAACCACCAGATCCGTTCGGACGGGAAGGGAGACAATCTGTTCCTGTCATCGGTGGTGGCGCTGAAGCCGGACAGCGGCGAATATCTGTGGCATTATCAGGGCACGCCCGGCGAAACCTGGGATTTCACCCAGACGCAGCCGATCATCCTTTCCACGCTGATGATCGAAGGCAAGCCGCGCAAGGTGCTGATGCAGGCGCCGAAGAACGGCTTTTTCTATGTGATCGACCGGGAGGGCGGCAAGCTCATCTCGGCCAAGGGGTTCGCCACCCAGACCTGGGCTTCGGGCGTAGACATGAACACCGGCCGCCCGATCGAAGTGGCCGATGCGCGCTACCGCGAAAAGGGCTTCCTGGTGATGCCCTCGGCGCTGGGCGCGCACAATTGGCATCCGATGTCATATTCACCGCGCACCGGCCTCGTCTATCTGCCGGCGCAGGAAGTGCCGCTGTTCTACCAGACGGACAAGGATTTTACCCGCCGCGAAGGCGCGTGGAATGTCGGTATCGATCTTCTGGCCAACCCGGTGCCGGATGATCCCAAGGCGTTCAAGGCGGTCAAGGCCATCCTGAAAGGCAAGCTGATCGCGTGGGACCCGGTGGCGCAGAAGCCGCGCTGGGAACTCACCTATGATGGCCCATGGAACGGCGGCACGCTGGCGACCGCCGGCAATCTGGTGTTTCAGGGCAATGGCGGCGGCACGTTCCAGGCCTTCAATGCCAGCACCGGTGACAAGCTGTGGAGTTTCGATGCGCAGACCGGCGTGATCGCCGGGCCGGTGAGCTATACCGTGAAGGGCGAGCAATATGTGGCGGTGATGGCCGGCTATGGCGGCGCCTATCCGCTGACCAGCGCCTTTGATGATCCGCGTTCGGCGCAGAACGGCCGCGTGCTGGTGTTCAAGCTGGGCGGCAAGGCGAAGCTGCCGGCCGCAACGCAGCCGGTGTTCCCGCCGGCCAATCCGCCGCCGGCCGGCCTGTTCACCGCCGCGCAGGTGAGCGAGGGTGAGCGCATCTTTGAATCGACCTGCGGGCTGTGTCACGGCGCCGGTGCGCGCTCGTCGGGCATCCTGCCCGATCTGCGCCGGTCGGCCGTGCTGACCGATGGCGAGGCCTGGCGCACCATCGTTCACGAAGGCGCGCTGCATGCCAACGGCATGATCGCCTTTTCGCGCTGGTATTCAGCAGAGCAGCTGGAGGCGGTGCGCGGCTATGTCGGCGCGCAGTCGCGCAAGCTGGCCGAACAGGATGCGGCGGCGGGCAAATAGGCAGCCCCGCCGCGTCGCTGTTCAATCGGGCTGCTGCCAGTTCGGTGCCGGGATGCCGCGCAGCATGCCTTCAACGCTCAGGTCTTCGTCCACATCCGGCCAGTGGATGCCATATCCCGATCCGTTGAGACGCCAGTTGGTGCGCTGGGCATCGGTCGCGCGGCGCAGGCGTGGATACCAGACAATCGGTGTGGCAATTGAGCGGCCATCGCGCAGATCGACGATCAACTGGCCATCGGCGAAACGCACGTCCACGGCGCGTTCATCGCGAAGGTCTGTTTGCGCCAAAGAAGCCATACCACGCCTTTTCAAACTCTGTTGACCGTTCTTCTACCACGGATTGCAACCATTCCAAATCCCGCGCGCGGACGCCGTCGTTCCGGGTAAGCCTGACCGGCACCAGATTGAAGCGCGCTTCCGCACCGTCTTTTTCAGCATGGACGTGCGGCGGCGGATGGTCGCCTGAATAGAAATGGAAGCGCCATCCGGCCTGTCGGAAGATGGTGGGCATCAGCGGCTATCCTTTTACCGAAAGGACATCACCACATTGGCTTGAAAAAGTGGCGCGCCTGCCAGCTCACTTCTTGCGGCTCAGCTCCCGCATGCCGCGGTCGAGGCCGTCCAGCGTCAGCGGATACATGCGATCGTTCATGATCTCCTTGATCATGCGGATCGACTGGCCGTTGTCCCAGTGCTTTTCCGGGATCGGGTTCAGCCAGATCGACGAGTGATAGATGTCGGTCATGCGCCGCAGCCACGCCTCGCCCGGTTCCTCGTTCCAATGTTCGGTGCTGCCGCCGGCATAGGTGATCTCATAAGGGCTCATCGACGCATCGCCGACGAACACCAGTTTGTAATCGTGCGGGAATTTGTGGAGGATTTCCATCATCGGCGTGCGTTCCGACCAGCGCCGCTTGTTGTCTTTCCACACGCTTTCATACGGGCAGTTGTGGAAATAGAAGAATTCCAGATGCTTGAATTCCGATTTGGCTGCCGAAAACAGTTCTTCGCACAGCCTGATATAGGGGTCCATCGACCCGCCGATGTCCAGCATCAGCAGCAGTTTGACTGCATTGTGCCGTTCCGGGCGCATTACGATATCCAGCCAGCCCTGCTTGGCGGTGCCCCGGATGGTGGAATCCAGATCCAGTTCGTCGGCGGCGCCTTCGCGGGCGAAGCGGCGCAGGCGCCTCAGCGCCACCTTGATGTTGCGGGTGCCCAGTTCAACGGTTGAATCAAGATTCTTGAACTCGCGCTTGTCCCACACTTTCACCGCGCTCTGCTTGCGGCCGTCCTTCTGGCCGATGCGCACGCCTTCGGGATTATGGCC
>DAITMD010000226.1:0-4360 GCA_036835345.1 Sandarakinorhabdus sp.
CTGCCCACCGCCACGTTGCTGTTGGCTGCAGCCACCGCCTGGCGCAGATCGTCAACCGTCAGGTTGCGCGCCGCCAGCGCTTCCGGGCTGAACTGGATGCGGATGGCAAAGCGCCGATCTCCGAATGTCTGCACCTGCCCGGCTCCCGGCAGCGTGGAAAGCCGCGGGATCATCAGCGTGTCGACCAGCGTTTGCAGTTCGTTCATAGCCCGCGTCTTGTCGCGCACCGACAGGATATAGACCGGCGAATCGGCCGGGTTCACCTTGGTGAAGCTGGGCGGAGACGGCATTTCGGGCGGAAGCCGCCGGGTAACTGCCGACAGCACCGACTGCACGTCCAGCGCAGCACTGTCGATGTCGCGGTCCAGCGCGAACTGCACGGTGATCTGGGTGTTGCCGTTGGTGCTGCTGGAAATCACCTGCTCGATGCCGGCAATGGTCGAAAGCTGCCGCTCGATCGGCGTCGCCACCGATGCGGCCATGGTGCCGGGGTTGGCGCCGGGCAGGCTGGCCTGGATCTGGATGGTGGGCAGATCAACTTCCGGCAAGGCCGAAACCGCCAGCTGCCGATAACCGAACAGGCCGCCAAAAATGATGGCCAGCGTGAGCAGGATGGTCGCAACCGGCCGCTCCACGCAAAGGCGGACAAATCCCATCAGTCAGCCGCCCCGCCGGCAGCAGGCGCTGCACCCGGTGATCCAGCCACACGCGGCGTATCGACCGGCTTCACCCGCACGTCATCACCTTCCTTCAGCCGCGCCAGGGCGCCCACAATCACCTTTTCGCCCGGCGCCAGACCGCTGGCGAGATAGACCTTGCCGCCAAGCCGCCCAGCGACCACGACATCGCGCATCTCCACCTTGCCGCCTGCCCCGCCGGGGCCTTTTTCGGCCGGATTGGGGGCTTTGCCCGCTGCCGGTTGCCCATTGCCAGCGGTAACCATCCACACAAACGGCGCATCGCGGCCAGTCTGCACAGCGCCCTCTGGCAAGGCAATATGCGGCCTGGCCGCGCCCAGTGGCAGTTCCACATTCACGATGGCGCCCGGCCACAGGCGTTCGTCGCCATTGGCAAATTCGGCCCGCGCCGTCACCCCGCCGTTGCCGGGATCGACATTGTTATCAAGGAACACCAGGCGGCCGCTGCCAATCATCTGGCCGCTGTCCTGCGCGCGGGCCAAAACGCGTCCGCCGCCGGCGGCCAGCAATGCCCGGGCTTGCTGCACGTTACCGGCCGGCACGAGGAACCGAACATGGATTGGCGAAAGCTGATTGATCGTGACCAGCGCGGCATCACCCTGCCGGATGTTTGCCCCCAGTCGGAACCCCAGTTCGCCGGTGCGGCCGGAAATCGGAGCCGTGACGGTAAGGAACGACAATTGCGTTTGCGCAGCCGCCACCTGCGCGCGGGCGCTGGCGATCTGGGCGCGCGCACCTTCGGCCGCGGCGCGGCGCTGATCCAGAACCGTCCCCGATATGAAGCCTTTGCCCACCAGCGCCTGCGCCCGTTCATAATCGGCCCGCAGCTGGATTTCGGTGGCCTCTGCCGATGCCAGCTGGGCGCGGGCCTGTTGCAGGCTGGCCTGCGCCTGACGGGCATCGATGCGGAACAGCACCTGGCCCTCGCGAACGAACTGGCCTTCCTGGAACGTGATGGCAACAATCTCGCCGTCGGCACGCGGGCGCACCGCCACGCTCTGGCGCGGTGCCACGGTGCCCAGCGCAATCAGCGTGGGGGCATAATCTTCCATACCCGCGCTAAGCGCCGATACCAGTTGCATCGGCCGGCGCGACCCGCGGCCATTTTCGCCGCCTTCGTCCTTCGAGCAGGCAGCAAGCAGCCCAAACACCAGCAGGAGCGCGGCCGAACGATATTTGAAGCTGAAGGGCACGCGATTGCTGGGCAAAACAATTCCTCTGTTATTCTGGCCTTACGGAACCCTGCGCGAAATCCCCCGCGCCAATTTGCCTGCGGCGATATGCCGAAGTGGCCCTGAGCGCAATTACATCGTTGCCGCAGGCTGCCGGTTCAATTGCGAAGCTTCCATCCGGATTTTACCACACGATAGCACAGCGCCCATAGCAGCAGATTGACCACCAGCAGCAGTATCCCGCCGGCCAGCAGCGGGCCATCCGATACGCCGATAAAACCGGCGCGAAACCCGTCAATTATATGGAAGAACGGGTTGGCATGGGCGACACCGGCCACCACCGGCCCCAACCGGTCCACCACATAGAAGGTGCCGGACAACAAGGTGAGCGGCTGGACTATGAAATTGGTCACCGCGGCCGCATGATCGAACTTTTCCGCCCACACGCCCGTGAGCACACCCAGCAGCGACAACATCACCGAACCCATCGTGCCATAATAAAGGATCAGCAGCGGGTTCCTGATCGGCACATGCACACCGGGTGCCAGCGCCATCGCCAGCCACACCGCCGCCCCCACCAGCCACGCCCGCGTCAGCGCACCGGCCACCCACGCCAGCAAAAGTTCGCCGGCCGAAAGCGGCGGCATCAGCACATCGATGATCGACCCCTGCACCTTTGCAACCAGGATGGTCGACGAACTGTTGGCGAAGCTGTTCTGGATCATGCCCATCACGATCAGGCCGGGGCCGAGGAAATCGGCATAGGGCACGCCCAGGATATTGGTGCCCGACCGGCCGAGCGCGACGGCAAAGATCACCAGGAACAACAGGGTCGTAATGGCCGGCGCCCACACGGTCTGCAGCTGCACCTTGAAAAACCGCCGCACCTCTTTCAAGTAAAGGGTCTTCAAGCCTTCGATGTTGATGCCCGGTATCACCGGCACGCCGGGTTCGGGAAAGGCGGGCAGCTTGCTGTTCACGTCCATCATCATTAGGAGAGTTACGGCAAATGCGGCGTGTCTGCCAACTGCAATCCTCTGGCAGCCGCCCCTTCATACCGGGATAAACAACCACCATGGCCTGGACCGACGAACGCATCGCCCGCCTGAAACAGGGATGGGAAAGCGGCATGACCGCCACCCAGATCGCCGAAATGCTGGGCGAAGGTGTCACCCGCAACGCCGTGATCGGCAAGGCGCACCGGCTCGGGCTGGAAAGCCGCCCGTCCCCGGTGAAGGCGACCGAAACCGCGCCCGCCCCGCAGGCGGCAGCCCCGGCAGCACCTCCCGCCACACCGCGCCAGGCTGCGCCGGCAGCACCGCCAGCGCCGTCACCGATCAGCCCGGCACCGCAATCAGCGCCGCCAGCCAACGCACCCGCCGTGGCGCGCCCGGCCGCCAAGGCCGGCAAGGGCGGCAAGCAGGCGCGCACCTCGCTGCTCGATCTGAACGAAAAAGTCTGCAAATGGCCGATCGGCCATCCCGATGATGCGGATTTCCATTTCTGCGGCCGCCCTTCGCAGCCCGGCTTCCCCTATTGCGGGGAACATTGCCTGGTCGCCTATCAGGCGCAGATGCCGCGCCGCGACCGGCCCAAGCATCTGCCGCCCCTGCCCGGCCCGCCGCGGCGCTGAGCAAGGCTGATGAGCAGCGCCGATATCGATGTGCTGATCGTGGGCGCCGGCCTGTCGGGCATCGGCGCTGCGGTGCAATTGAAACAGGCCTGCCCGAACGAACGCTGGCAGATCTGGGAAGGCCGTGATGCCATCGGCGGCACCTGGGATCTGTTCCGCTACCCCGGCGTCCGCTCCGACAGCGACATGTACACGCTGGGCTATCGGTTCAAGCCGTGGAAAGCCGCCAAGGCCATCGCCGACGGCCCGTCCATCCGCAGCTACATCCGCGAAACTGCCGACGAGCACGACATCACCCGGCACATCAGCTTCGGCCACAAGGTCACCCGCGCCGATTGGGACAGTGAAGCCGCGCGCTGGACCGTGGTTGCCACAAGGGCCGATGGCTCCACCACCAGCCTGACCACCCGCTTCCTCTACATGTGCAGCGGATACTATAATTACGGGCAGGGCCACCGCCCGACATGGCCGGGTGAAGCCGAATTTGCCGGCCAGATCATCCATCCGCAATTCTGGCCGGAGGATCTTGATTACACCGGCAAGCGCGTGGTGGTGATTGGTTCCGGCGCCACCGCCGTGACGCTGGTGCCGGAAATGGCCAGGCGCGCCGCCCATGTCACCATGCTGCAACGCACGCCCACGTGGATGGTGTCCCGCCCGTCATCGGATGTCATCGCCAATCTGCTGAAGGCGGTGCTGCCGGCGCAGATGGCCTATGATGTGGTGCGCTGGAAGAATGTCACGCTCGGCCAATATTTCTACAGACAGACGCGTGAGAAGCCCGGCAAGGTACGGGAATTGCTGCTGAAGCGCCTGGCGAAGCTGCTGCCGGCCGATTATGATCTCGAAACCCATTT